>NZ_JTIZ01000075.1:0-792 GCF_000801125.1 Rhodococcus sp. Chr-9 | reverse complement strand
GTGGAGTCGTTGTTGAAATACCACTCTGATCGTATTGGACCTCTAACCTCGGACCATGATCTGGTTCAGGGACAGTGCCTGGTGGGTAGTTTAACTGGGGCGGTTGCCTCCCAAAATGTAACGGAGGCGCCCAAAGGTTCCCTCAGCCTGGTTGGCAATCAGGTGTCGAGTGCAAGTGCACAAGGGAGCTTGACTGTGAGACTGACAGGTCGAGCAGGGACGAAAGTCGGGACTAGTGATCCGGCACCGGCATGTGGAAGCGGTGTCGCTCAACGGATAAAAGGTACCCCGGGGATAACAGGCTGATCTTCCCCAAGAGTCCATATCGACGGGATGGTTTGGCACCTCGATGTCGGCTCGTCGCATCCTGGGGCTGGAGTAGGTCCCAAGGGTTGGGCTGTTCGCCCATTAAAGCGGCACGCGAGCTGGGTTTAGAACGTCGTGAGACAGTTCGGTCTCTATCCGCCGCGCGCGTTAGAAACTTGAGGAAGGCTGTCCCTAGTACGAGAGGACCGGGACGGACGAACCTCTGGTGTGCCAGTTGTCCCGCCAGGGGCATGGCTGGTTGGCTACGTTCGGAAGGGATAACCGCTGAAAGCATCTAAGCGGGAAGCCTGTTCCAAGATGAGGTTTCTCACCCCCTCGAGGGGGTAAGGCCCCCGGCAGACCACCGGGTTGATAGGCCGGAACTGGAAGCCCAGCAATGGGTGGAGGTGACCGGTACTAATAGGCCGAGGACTTACCACGAAGATGTTACGCGTCCACTGTGCGGTATCTGAAACAACACACACA
>NZ_JTIZ01000074.1:0-2420 GCF_000801125.1 Rhodococcus sp. Chr-9 | reverse complement strand
CGCCGTTGCGGCGTGAGGTGGAGGCCTACGACGGTCGGGTCAAGCGTCGGCTGTTGGTGCGTCCCGGTGTGACCGGCCTGTGGCAGGTGTCGGGTCGGTCGGATCTGTCGTGGGACGAGTCGGTGCGACTGGATCTGTCGTACGTAGAGAACTGGTCGATGATCTCGGATGTGCTGATCATCGGCAAGACCGTCAAGGCGGTCCTGGCCAGCGACGGCGCCTACTAATCGAGAAGAAAACATAACTTGCTAGGCCCAAAGAACCCGCTAGGAAGAGATCAAATGACTTGCCGCATCGTAGTATTCGGAACCGGCTACCTCGGAGCAACCCACGCCGCGTGCATGGCCGAACTCGGGCATGAGGTGCTCGGAGTAGACGTCGACCCCGCAAAATTAGCGAAACTCGAAGCCGGGGAAGTGCCGTTCTACGAACCTGGGCTTGAGGATGTTCTCCGCCGAAATGTCGACGCTGGCCGTCTTCGCTTCAGTGCTTCCTACCAGGAGGCTGCAGAATTCGGTGATGTCTATTTTATCGGCGTAGGTACTCCCCAAAAGAAGGGTGAATTCGCCGCAGACCTTAAATATGTGGACGCAGTAATTGACACACTGGTTCCCCTTCTTACTAGAGACGCTGTAATACTTGGTAAGTCGACCGTGCCGGTAGGAACCGCCGCTCGCCTGGGTGAACGCGCCCGGAAACTCGCCCCTGCGGGTGTGAACGTTGAGGTCGCCTGGAATCCCGAATTTCTTCGTGAGGGATACGCAGTTCAGGACACGTTGGAGCCAGACCGTCTAGTGTTGGGGGTGGACGTCCAACGGGGCGGGCGAGCAGAGGAAGTCTCTCGCGAAATATACGCAAATTTGCTCGAACGCCGAGTGCCATTCTTGGTTACAGATTTAGCAACGTCAGAACTCGTAAAAACTGCGGCCAATGCCTTTCTTGCCACAAAGATTTCGTTCATCAACGCGATGGCAGAAGTGTGCGAAGCTTCGTCTGCTGACGTCACGGTACTCGCTGATGCCATTGGATATGACGCCAGGATAGGCCGCCGCTTTCTCAATGCTGGCATTGGGTTCGGGGGTGGATGTCTGCCAAAGGATATTAGAGCGTTTATGGCACGGGCGGGAGAGCTTGGCGCCGATCAAGCACTCACTTTCTTGCGTGAGGTCGACAACATAAATATGCGCAGGCGTACGCGCATGGTTGAGCTGGCGCGAGACGCAGTTGGTGGGTCGCTTCTGGGCGCAAGAATTGCCGTCCTCGGTGCAGCATTCAAACCCGACTCAGATGACGTTCGTGATTCTCCTGCGCTGAACATTGCAGGACAGATTCAGCTGCAAGGTGCCTCAGTGAATGTTTACGACCCAAAGGCGATCGATAATTCGCGGGCGTTGTTCCCCACGCTGTCCTATGCTCCCGACATCCTAGAAGCATGTCAGGGCGCCGATGCTGTAATGGTTTTAACCGAGTGGCCTGAGTTCAGAGACCTTCGACCCTCAGTCATCCAGGAAATTGTTCGCAGCAAGGTAGTGCTTGACGGAAGAAACTGTCTTGATCCCAACTCCTGGCGAGATGAGGGCTGGACGTACTACGGAATTGGTCGGCCTTAGACATAAGGTGCGCCTAGCCACAAAATCGGTACCATGACGCGCAGTATTACTTATTGGAGGAACGGATGAGCGGCGTAATCGTCCACGAATGGATTGAAGAAACAGGCGGCGCAGAGAAAGTCGTCGAGTCCTTCGCGGAAATTTTTCCCGATGCGCCACTGTTATGTCTTTGGAACGATGCGCCCCGACGCTTCTCCAACTCGGTAGTTCGCGAAAGCGCTATCGCGAGAACGCCGATTCGGAAGAGTAAGGTTGCTGCTCTGCCAATAATGCCTCTCCAATGGCGGCGATGGAAGGCGGATGATGCAACTTGGGCGCTGGTCAGCTCGCACCTCTTTGCACACCATGTGCGGTTCCGAGATGCGCCCGATATAGAAAGATATATTTATGTTCACACGCCGGCACGATATATTTGGTCGCCGGATCTTGATCCACGAGGCTCCTCCGCAATTGCTCGGACCGTGGCGCCAATGTTTCGGAAGCTCGACGCCCGACGCGCGAAGGAAGGCGGATGCTACGCGGCCAACAGCGACTTTGTCGCGGAGCGAGTGCGGCGGTACTGGGGTATAGAGGCGAAAACTATATATCCGCCAGTCGCCGTAAGTGCGATCCAGTCGAGGCCACGATGGGTAGAATATCTGGACCGACAGGAACTAGACATGTACGAGCGCCTACCACAAGATTTCCTTCTCGCGGCTTCCAGACTTGTACCTTACAAAAGAATCGATGAGGCCATTAGAGCAGCAGCGCTCACCGACTTGCCTTTAGTGGCTCTTCGCAGTTAGCAGTGGTACTGGTGCCGGCTGGGTG
>NZ_JTIZ01000073.1:0-222095 GCF_000801125.1 Rhodococcus sp. Chr-9 | reverse complement strand
CGACGCGTCCACCGACCACCTGATCGAGGTCTACCGCACCCTGCGCAACGGAGGGAGGTAGGACATGCCCGCGCTGAAGTTGCTCTATCTGCCGCCTCCCGTTACCGAGGAATGGGATTGGCAGATGGACGCGGCTTGTCGCGACGCAGACGGATCGTTGTTCTTCCACCCGGACAACGAGCGGGGCGACGCGAGGGAGAACCGGATAGCTTCGGCCAAGAAGGTCTGCGCTCGTTGTCCGGTGCGGGAGAAGTGCCTGCAGTACGCCCTCGATTCCGGTGAACGCTACGGGATCTGGGGTGGGCTCACAGAGGACGAACGCACCCGGGTGAGGAAGGCCCGCCGGCGCCGCACGAGCCGGTGACGTCCGCTCGCCCTCACCCGCCGGAGACGACTTTCCCGATGACCCGCGCGGCCTCCCGGAAGGCCGCCGGATTCGGTCCTGCGTAGTTGAGCCGGAGGTACTGACCGGTGGGCTCCGCCGGGAACCACTCGTCACCTGCCGCGACGAGCACCCCGGCGGCCTCGCACTCGTGCGCGACGGCCTCGGCGTCGACGTCGTCCGGGAGCCTGCCCCACAGGTTGAGCCCACCGGACGGTAGCCCGTCGACAGCCACATCCGGTGCGAGCTCACGAAGTTCGCTCACGAGAAGGTTGCGGCGCGATTCGAGCTCGCGCCGCACCGCCCGCAGATGGGTCTGCCATGCCGGCTGGGTGACGACGTCGAGCGCGACCGTCTGGAGAACGCCGCTCACATAGACGGATTCGGCCTGCACGTCGGCGAGGATGCGTTCGCGAGCCGGTCCACGCGCGACGATCGCCGCGACCCGCACCGACGGCGCGACACTCTTGGTCAGGGAGCGGACATAGACGACGTGGCCCGAATCGTCGCGGGCGAACAGCGGAACGGACGGGGCCGAGATCGCGAAGTCGTGGGCCCAGTCGTCCTCGATGACGAACGCTCCCGCATCGCGCACGACGTCGAGGACCCGCTCGCCGGTCGACGACGACCATTGCGCCCCGGTGGGATTCGCGAAGTTCGGTTGTGCGTAGAAGGCGCGGGCCCGGGTCCGATCGAAGGCGCGGGCCAATTCGTCGGGATCGGGCCCGTTGGGTCCGCTGGAAACCGGTGCGAGCTGCACGCCGGCCTTCGTGGCCGCGAGGATTGCACCCCAATAGGTCGGTGACTCCACGATGAGGGGATTACCGGCGCCGACGAGTGCGCGGAAGATCGACCCGAGCCCGCTCTGACTGCCGGGGGTGATGATCACGTCGCCCGCGGACGGCGGGGCCGTGCGCGCGTTCGTCGCTTCCGACAGCTCCGCGGCGAACCACTCCTGCAGTTCGGGAAGTCCTGCAGCAGGTGTCCGTCCTACGGCGGCGTCGCTGCGGGCTGCGCGTGAATATGCTCCGCGGACAAGGCGTTCGGGAAGCAGCGTGCGGTCGGGATAGCCGGAGTGGAGTGAGACCACATCGTTGGACACGGTGCGCAGGGCGGCGGAGGCGCGAGGCAACGAGGGAGCCGTTCCGAGCGCTTCCGTCTGCCAGCTGTGATCGATCGTGTTCGACGTGCGGATCCGGCGGACGAAGGTTCCCACACCGGTGCGACTCTCCACGAGACCCCGGGTCTGGAGTGTCTTCAATGCTTTCTGCACCGTGACGGGGCTGACGCCGTACTGCGCGACGAGCGATCTCGTCGACGGCAACCGGGCGCCGGGTGCTGCGGTGGCGATCCACCGGGTCAGTTCCGCGACGAGCTGGGAACTGCTACTGTTCGACATGAGATTGAAGAGTAGCGCTATCGTGTCCGGCAGGCCAGTGCTATCGTCCGATCCTCGCGGGCTCGCCTGGGGTCTGCTCGGCGTCGCAGGCTTCTCCCTGACCGTGCCGCTCACCCGCATCGCCGTCGAGAACGGGGCGATGTCACCGCTGTTCGTCGCCGCCGGCCGCGCGGTCGTCGCGGCGGTTCTCGCCGCTCTGGCGCTCGCGCTCACGGGGCAACGACTCCCGAACACGCATCAGTGGCGCAGGATCGCCGTCGTCACAGGTGGGGTGGTGATCGGATTCCCCATGCTCACCTCGTACGCCCTGACCATGGCACCGGCGAACCACAGCGCGATCGTCATCGCGATCCTTCCGGCTGCGACCGCGGTGGTCGCGGTGTTGCGGGCCCACGAACGGCCGCCCACCCCGTTCTGGGTCGCGGCGGGTGTGGGGACGGTCGCCGTCATGGCCTTCGCGGGCCTGCGTGGCGGAGGTGCCGCGGGATTCGGTCGAGCCGATCTGCTGTTGCTCGGCGCGGTGGTCGCCGCCGCCGTCGGTTACGCAGAAGGCGGGCTGCTGGCGCGGGAGATCGGTGCGTGGCAGACGATCTCGTGGGCACTGGTGCTGGGGTCACCGTTGATGGTGACACTCACCCTGGTCTCGCTCGCCGACGGACCGCCGCAGGGTGGGGTGACGCACTGGGCGTCGTTCGCGTACCTCGGCATCGTCAGCATGTTCCTCGGGTTCTTCGCGTGGTACCGAGGTCTGGCCATCGGGCCGATGGCTCGGGTCGGGCAGGTGCAACTGACCCAGCCGATCATGACGGTCGGCTGGGCCGCCTGGCTGCTGGGAGAACCATTGACATGGGCAGTGTTTGCGGGCGGTGCCGTCGTCGTGCTGTGCGCCGGCACCGCCGTCCGCGTCCGTCGGAATTGAACGTCGGTCCTTGTCGAGGAAGAAGTCCCCAGCGCGGGTTGTCGCCGACGACGGGTTCCGTGTTTTCGCTCGGAGCCACGATCTCCTCCGTAGCCTGGACGTACCACGGGCGCGGTGGGGTGACGATGAAACAGGCAGTCCTTGTGATGGTGTTGCTGCTGGTCGCGGCCTGTTCGAACGCGGGAGAGCAGGAACAGCGGACGAACGTCCCGGCGGTCGAAGCGGACTGCGATGCCGCCGACCACCGCTTCGTCTCGTCCGTCGGCGCCGATGGCCGCCATTTCGAGGATCAATACGGTGATCCCGTCCTCGTCCGCGGCGACTCGCCGTGGTCGGGGATGGTCGACTGGTCGCCCGAGCAGGCCGAGTTGTATTTCACCGACCGCGAGATCAACGGGTTCAATGCCTCGATCATGTCGGCGATCGTCGTGCCGGTGAACGGCGGCCCGAGCTACGAAGGCGCCACCTTCGACGGCATCGAACCGTTCGTCGACGGCGACATCACGCAGTGGAACGAGGTGTACTGGTCGCGTGTCGACGACTACCTCCGGATCGCGTGCCGCCACGGGAACACGGTATTCCTGTATCCGATGGACGGGTGGAACCTCACCCACGTCTTCGCGTCGACCACGCCGGAACAGGCCTTCGAGTACGGACGGCGGTTCGCGCAGCGGTACGCGGAATTCCCGAACATCGTCTGGATGACCGGCGGGGACTACTCACCGGAGGCGGAGGATCTCGCGGCCGGTGCCGAGTCGGATCTCGTGCTGCACGCGATGCTCGACGGGATCCGTGATGCCGGCTCCGACGCACCGTTCACGATCCAACTGGGGTGGGACAAGCTGCTGTCCACGGATCACCCGTTCTGGGAACCGGTCGTGGACTGGAACTTCGTCTACACCTACGCGCCCACCTATCAGGCCGTCCTGCAGGCCTACGAGCGTGCCGACGGAACCCGCGACCCGCGACCCGCACTGTTCTCGGAGGGCAACTACGAAGGTGAGAACAACCAGGAGGACACGGCACCGACCACCGACGAGACACTCCGACGTCAGGCGTTGTGGGCACTGACCTCCGGTTCGCCCGGCGAGTTCCGGGGTTCCGACGACTGGGAGTTCCCGGACGGGTGGGAAACCCGTCTGGATACTCCCGCTGTCGCACAGCTGCGAGCGATACGTGAACTGTGGCAGTCGTGGCCGTGGTGGGAGCTCGTGCCGGATATCGACGAACCGCTCGTCGTCGCAGGTCGCGGCACCCCGTGGACGAGTGACGAGATGATCGACGTTCTCGACGACGAGTACGTCACCGCTGCCCGGACACCCGACGGTTCACTCGCCGTCGTCTACCTTCCGACGCAGCGCACGATCCGGCTCGATCCTGCGTTGGTACCGGAGGAGGCGACCCTCGAGTGGGTCGACCCCGCCGACGCGACCGGGCCTCGGCAGCCGGCGACTTCCGACGAGAACGGCGACATCCCTATACCGGGGCCGAACACGGATGGAGACGGGGATTGGCTTCTCGTGATCACCGAGCGAGAGGGATGAACTTTGCTGTTCGAGAATGCTGCTCTCGTCAGCGGGCGGCGAATCCCTGCGAGCAGAAACTCCATACCTCGTCGGCCGAGATGAGAAGGGTCGTGGTGTCGTCGCCACCGCTCGACTGGGCAATGGACATCACGGTCTGCATTGTCATGGCGGCCATTCGCTTCGCGTTCGTTCCCTCGCGAAGGCTGCCCTCGGCATCGACCTTCTCCATCAGCTCCGTGAACAGCGTGAGCATCGGTGCGTGTGCGACCTTCACCTCGGCAGGATGGGTGAGCACCAGCTGGGGCGCGAGGTCGGTGAATAGGGGTCGCGGGGCCGCCGGATCGGGTCGGGACGACTCGAACAGCAGTTCCACTGCGACGCGCAGCTGATCGAGAGGATCCTTCTCGTCGGCGGCAGCGGCACGGATCTGATCGGCAGAGCGGCTCAGAGCATCCTCGAAAAGTGCCAGCAACAGCTCGTGCTTACCGTCGAATTGTAGGTAGAAGCTGCGAAGCGACTGCTTCGACCGGTCGACAACTTCCTGAACCGTGAAGTCGGTGCTGCCCTTTTCCGCGATGATCGCCTGTGCGGCGTCGAGAAAGCGCTGAACGCGCTGCTCGGCGCGCAGCTTCGCGGTCCGGATGGAACGCTCCACCGCGCGCTGCTTCCAGGCCGGCTCTTCGCTGGCGCCCGTCACTGCCCGGATCGCCCTGTGTCGCGTGGAGTGGACATGGGGACACTGTACCGGAGGGTAGGGAGGCAACGCGGGGCCGTCCTTCCGCTTTCCGTCCGGACTCGAGACTGTTGCTATCAGAAAAAGAAACCTTGTTCTCATCCCGATACGGCTGATTCGGGGCCGGAAAGAGGCAAGTCGGAATGCGCACCCGGGACGGAATCCGCTGCCGTTCTCGCCATCCGCTGCGGCAATTCGCTGGTTGTCAGGATGGCCGTGAGACATCCTGACAACCAACGCGGGGATCGGAGCGCACCCGGCCCCCGTAGACGGGTCATTCCCCGCAAGAGGCTCGGGAGGTGGATTCTCTGCTGGAGAATGGAAGGCCGGACGCCGGACCCGTCGAAGAACGGCGCGCTCTGATCTCAGTCGAGCCGGATCGCCCTTTCGGGGCAACCCCCTGCGGCCTCCCGCACGGAGTCCTGGTGTTCGGCCGGGACCTCGGACATCAGGGTGACGGCGTATCCGCCGTCGCTCAGGTCGAAGACCTCCGGGCAGGCCGCGAGGCAGACGCCGTGTCCGCGGCAGGCGTCGTCGTCGACGACGACCTTCACTTCGACTCACCTTCCGCCGGCGTGTACTCGAGGTGCAGGGCGAGCAGGCCGCGCAGGATGAAGGTCGGCAGGTAACCGAACTTCCGGTCGTCCTCGGGGCCGTGCACTTTCTCGGAGATCCGGATCTCGCTGGTGCGCTCGAGCAGGCGCGCGATGCCCACGCGTCCTTCGGTTCGGGCGAGCGGGGCGCCAGGACACGAGTGCACGCCGCGACCGAACGCGATGTGGGTGCGTGCGTTGCGGCGATCGATGTCGAACTCGTTCGGGTCGGAGAACTGGCGCGGGTCGCGGTTGGCGGCGCCGTTGACCAGCATCATGATCGTGCCGGCCGAGACGTCGACCCCGCCGACGGTGGTGGGGGTCTTCGCGAGCCGGAAGTCGCCCTTGATCGGGCTCTCGAAACGCAGCGTCTCCTCGATGAAGTTCGGGATGCGATCGGGCTCGCTGCGCAGGGTCTTCTGGAGTTCGGGCTGCTCGGCGATGATCCGCAACGCGGAACTCAGCAGACGCACGGTGGTCTCCTGGCCGGCGGAGAACACGTTCGCGGCGATACGCAGGACGTCGTCGACGGGCGGCAGGGTGCCGTCGGGGAAGGTTGCGGTGGCGAGGCCCGTCAGCACGTCGTCGGTGGGGTTCGCGCGGCGGTCCTCGATGTACTGGCCGAACTTCTTGTACAGGAACTCGAGTGGGTTGAGCTTCAGCGTCTCACCCTCGGTGCTGCCGAGCGAGAAGCCTTTCTCCACTTGGATCTTCAGGCCCTCGATGAATTCTTGATGGTCACTCTCCGGCACGCCCAGCAGGTCGGCGATGACGAGCATCGCGAACGGAGCGGCGAAGCCGGTGATGTAGTCGCCCTCGCCTCGGGCGAGCAGATCGTCGAGGAGGCGGTCGGCGATGCGCTCGATGAAGGCCTCGTTCTCCTTGAGCCGCTTGGGCGTGATGAGCCGCATCAGCAGGCCGCGATGGTCGGTGTGCTGCGGGGGATCCATGGTGGGGAGCTGGTCGTTCATCGGCAGCGAGGGGCGGTGCTCCTCGATGAAGTCGGTGATGTCGTCGCTCTCGGGGCAGGCCGGAAGGCCGGAGAACGGACCGGTCACCGAGATACACGACGAGAAGGTCTGCTCGTCGCTCAGGACCTGGATCGCCTCTTCGTAGCCGGTGACCATCATGACGTTGTGGTGGGGTTCGCGCGTGACCGGGCATCCCTCGCGCAGGGCGTCGTAGTAGGGGTACGGGTCCTCGACGAGTTCCGGATCGGTGAAGAAGTTCTTCGTCTCGATGTCGGTCATGGTTCCTCCCGGGGCAGGCGGTGGCTGTGATGGAGTTCGGCTTCGCCACGCGGCGTCGCGCGCTCGAGTCCGTATCTCGACCGCACATCCAACCACGGGTTCGAAAGTTGGGCGCGAGAGGATCTTTCGTGCATTTCGGACTTGTGATGGATAACGTGACGACGATCGATGTGCTGTGTTCGATCTTGAAATGTGTGTAACCGCAGAAGCGACAACATGCCCGTACTCGAGCCTCGGAAAGTTCGGGTACGGGCACGGGATGTGTTCATCGTCGGAATGTCCGATGGGTGACTTCACGCCGACGGTGGGTCGGTGGAGTCGACGGGAGGAAGAGCGACGCGACGACCTTTGCATCACGTTGTATCCGCGGATTAGCACCTCGCTGTCGCCGTCGATGATCACTTCCACACCGTCGCAGGGTTTTCCGACGGTCGTGGCGATCTGTTCGATGCGCACTGGGAAGCGGCCGACAAGGTGCTCTCGCGGCAAGCAGGCGCGCGGAAAATAGGGCGCAGGGGAAATCGGGACGGGTAGTTGTCACTGCAGCGCCGACCGTTTGCGCGCCTTGAAGACAGTTGCATGCCGTCCGAAGGCGTGCTTCTGTCCGCGGACCGTGCAAGCCTGCTCGTTCCGGGGTTGCGGTGATCTCCCTCTGCGGGTCCGGACGGACGTTTGGATGTGCTCCCGACGGGAAGCCTTCACAAGTCCTGCCCCTCCGACGCCGGGAGCACCTGTGCCTGCAACGACCGCGACCGTTTCGCCCACCGACGCCGCTCGGCTCCTCGGGCAGGTGGCCGTGCCGTTCGTGGCGGTGGGACCGATCGCTCGTCGGCGTTGGGCGATGAAGCTGCTCGAGAAGAACCAATCCGATGCCGGCGTCGTCCGCCTGGTCGCCGATCTACGGAAGCGGCACGGTGACGGACCGGTGGTCGTGCCGATCCCCGGCCGCACCCTCGCGATCGTCCTGACGCCCGAGGATGTGGACCGGATCCTGCGCACCGACACGGCATCGTTCACTGCGGCCAACAAGGAGAAGGTGGCCGCACTCAGCCCGTTCCAGCCCAACGGTGTGCTCATCTCCCGAGGGAACATCCGCGCCCAGCGACGCGCGTTCAACGAGTCGGTCCTCGAACCGGAACACGCCCTGCACCGTCTCGCGGCCGAATGGGTTCCCGTGATCGAGCAGGAGGCGCAGGATCTGCTCGAGCATGCGAGGTCGCGCGGTGAACTCGACGCCCCGGATTTCGTGAAGACCTGGTGGCGCCTCGTTCGGCGACTCGCGTTCGGCGACGCCGCCCGCGACGACGAGAGCATCACCGACCAGTTGTGGACGCTGCGCTCGAACGGGAACTGGTCGTTCGCGCATCCGCTCCGGCACCGCCTGCGCGATCGGTTCACCCAGAACCTGCACCGTCATGTCACGGCGGCTCCGTCCCAGAGTCTGGCCGGGGTGGTCCGGGACCTCGCAGCGCCGGCGTCCGTCGACCCGATCGGGCAGATGCCGCACTGGTTGTTCGCGTTCGACGCCGCAGGCATGGTCAGCGCCCGAACCCTGGCGGTGTTGTCGACCCATTCCGAGCAGCGTCTGCGCGTCGAGTCGGAATTGTCGGGAACCGAAGCCGGGACACCGCAGGTCTACGAGTACCTGCGGGCCTCCGTGCTGGACACGACCCGGCTGTGGCCGACCACTCCGGTGATCCTCCGGGACTCCGTGGAAGAGACCACGTGGAGCGACGGTGCGGGTGGTACCTCCACGATTCCCGCCGGTACGGGCTTCGTGATCCTGTCCTCGGCCTTCCACCGCTCCGACGACCTGCCGTTCGCCGACACCTTCGAACCCGAGATCTGGCTCGACGGCCGCGCCGAGCGCTATCCCGCGCTCGTGCCGTTCAGCGCCGGACCGACGGTGTGCCCCGGGCGCAGCATCGTGCTGTTCGCGGCGAGCACCTTCCTTGCGACTCTGCTCCGGTCCGCCGAGTTCACCGTGGTGTCGGATATGAAGCCGGATCCGGCGCGTCCGCTGCCCGCGACGTTCGACAATTTCGGTCTGCGTTTCGCGGTGCGGTAGGGCTCTCTCGGCTGGGGCCGCAATACCGCCTCGATACCCCCTCGGAGATTGTTCCCCGTTATCCGATGGCGTGACGTCACTCACGGTTCACCCCGGTTTTGCGACCAACGCGTGAGGTCGATGGTGTCGATGTGAATCGAGTAGGGCAAATCGGGCGCTTTTTGTCCGATACCGGTCGGTTTGGAGTCAAGGCGACACGCTGAGTTCGTCAAAGGTCGAAGTACTCTGTGATGGAATCGTGACCCTTTCGTTACCGAGGGTCTGTCCCAGAGGAAACTGCTGTGATCCGAAATCCTGAATCCACCCACACCCGAGAAGCCACCGATCTGCGACGGCGCGCAACCCGCGCCGGCAGGTGGATGGCAGTCGCGGTCCTCGCGAGCGCCGTCACCGTCGGCGGAACGACGGTCGCGAACGCCGCAGGCGACCGGGTCCGCGTCGAGTCCGCCACCGCATGGACGGGCGCCGGGGAGAACCTCTCGACCGCACCGCAGGTGCTGAAGGTCACCGGTGTCGACGCATCGCACTACACCGAGAAGCTGAACCGCGCCGCCGAGAGGGAAGCACAGCGTGTCGCCGAGGCGATCGCTGCCCAGGAGGCAGCACAGCGTGCCGAGGCCGAGCGGATCGCCCGCGAGGCCGCCGAGCAGGCCGCTCGTGAGGAGGCCGCGCGTCGCCCCGCGCTCGCCTTCCCCGCTGCAGGAACGCTGACCTCGGGCTACGGTCCGCGCTGGGGGACCAACCACAACGGTATCGACGTCGCCAACTCGATCGGCACGCCCATCGTCTCCGTCACCGACGGCGTCGTGATCGAATCCGGTCCGGCCTCGGGCTTCGGCCTGTGGGTGCGCATCGCGCAGGACGACGGCACGACCGGTGTCTACGGCCACATCGATCAGTCCCTCGTCTCGGTCGGCCAGCACGTCCGCGCCGGTGAGCAGATCGCCACGATGGGCAACCGCGGCCAGTCCACCGGCCCGCACCTGCACTACGAGGTGTGGCAGCCGGGCGGCGCCAAGGTCGACCCCATCCCGTGGTTCCACGCGCGCGGCGTTCCGGTGCCGAGCTCGCACCTCGGCTGATCCGGTAGGCGACAGCCCGAGAACGGCCCCCGAAACGAACGCCCCCGAAACTTCCACTGCCCCGACGCTGTCCGCGTCGGGGCAGTGTCGTGCGTGGAGTTACCAGATGCGCACGCGCTCCGAAGGATCGAGATACAGCCTGTCGCCCTCGTCGACGCCGAACGCGTCGTAGAAAGCGTCGATGTTGCGGATCACGCCGTTGCAGCGGAACTCCGGCGGCGAGTGCGGGTCGACGGCGAGGCGTCGTGACGCCTCTTCGTCGCGAACCTTCGTACGCCACACCTGCGCCCATCCGAAGAACACGCGCTGCAGGCCGGTCAGGCCGTCGATGACCGGCGCGGGCTTGCCGTCGAGCGCGATCTCGTAGGCCTTCAACGCGATCGACAGGCCACCGAGATCACCGATGTTCTCGCCGATCGTGAAGCTGCCGTTGACACGCTGTCCGGGAAGGGCCTTCGGCTCGAACTCGTCGTACTGCGCGATGAGGGCCGCGGTGCGCTTACCGAACTCCTCGCGGTCCGAATCGGTCCACCAGTTCTCCAGATTACCGTCGCCGTCGTACTTCGCGCCCTGATCGTCGAATCCGTGGCCGATCTCGTGCCCGATGACCGCGCCGATACCGCCGTAGTTCGCGGCGTCGTCGGCATGCAGGTCGAAGAACGGGGGCTGGAGAATCGCGGCGGGGAAGACGATCTCGTTCATCCCCGGGTTGTAGTAGGCGTTGACCGTCTGCGGGGTCATGAACCACTCGCCGCGATCGACCGGACCACCGAGCTTGCCGAGATCGCGGTCGTATTCCGCGGCGTACCCGCTGCGGTAGTTGCCCACCACGTCGTCCGGGGTGATCGTCACAGCGGAGTAGTCGCGCCAGGTGTCGGGATAGCCGACCTTGGGGGTGAACTTCTCGAGCTTGCGCAGCGCGGCCTCGCGCGTGGCCGGGCTCATCCATTCGAGGTCGGTGATGGACTGCCGGTACGCCTCGGTGAGATTGTCGACGAGCACCTGCATGCGCGTCTTCGCCTCGGCGGGGAAGTGCCGTTCGACGTAGAGCTTGCCGACGGCCTCGCCGAGCAGGTCCTGCACGAGCGACACGCCGCGCTTCCAGCGGTCGCGGATCTCCTGCGTACCGGTGAGCGTGCGGCCGTAGAACGCGAAGTTCTCGTCGACGAACGCCTCGGACAGGTACGGAGCCCGCGCGCGCAGCACCCGCCACACCGCCCAGGCCTTCCAGTCGTCGAGGTCCTCGTCGGCCCACAACGTCGCGAACGTCTCGAGGAAGCTCGGCTGACGAACGACGATCTCGGCCCACTGTTCGGTGGTCGCGCCGGTCGCGGTGATCCATCCCGTCCAGTCGAACTGCGGAAGATCGGTGCGCAGCGAGTCGAGGGTGAGCAGGTTGTAACTCAGGTCGGCGTCGCGACGCTTGACGACGTCCCAGTGCCCAGCGGCCAGCCTCGTCTCGAGCGCGACCACCTTCGCCGCGTCGTAGGGCAGGTCGGCGAGGGCGAACATCCGGCCGATGTGGGCGGTGTACTGGTCACGGATCTCGGCGTAGCGGTCCTCGCGGTAGTACGACTCGTCGGGCAGCCCGAGCCCGCCCTGCGAAACGTGCATCAGGTACCGCTCGGAGTTCTTCGAATCGGTGTCGACGTAGTGTGCGAGCGCACCCGTCACGCCGGCGCGCTGCAACCCGCCCAGTACTGCCGCGAGCGCGGCGCGGTCGGCAGCGCCGGAGACCGCCCGGAGTTCCCCGCGGATCGGATCGAGACCGGCTGCCTCGATCGTCGCGGTGTCCATGAACGAGGTGTACAGGTCGCCGATCTTCTGGGCGTCGGTGCCCGGCTCGGCGCCGGACGCCGCGGCCTCTTCGATGATGGTCCGCACGTCGACCTCGGCCTTGTCGGCGAGCGTGCGGAAGGCTCCGTCGAGCGCGCGGTCGGCGGGGATCTCGTGTTCGGCGAGCCATCGGCCGTTCACGTGTTCGAAGAGGTCGTCCTGGGGGCGGACCCGTTCGTCGACGTGTCCGAGATCGATGCCGGAGCGAATCTCCGAGTTCTGCGCGAGGGTCATGCTCCCATCCTTACACCGGAAGGACAGGTCGTGCAGTCACCCTGCGGACCGGACCGCCGCGGAAGTGGGAGAACACCCTCGGGAGCGTTTACATACTCCTACCATCGCCCTCATGACCGAAGGTTCCACGACGGAGCCGCCCGTGGCGACCCCGTCCACACAGATGCTGGTCGATCCGCGCTTCATGCCTGTCGCGGATCTCTTCTTCCGGATGTTCTACAAGCCGAGCCAGGGCGGCGGCGCTCTCGCCTGCTATCTCCACGGCGAACCCGTCCTCGACATCTGGGCGGGCTGGGCCGCACGCGACAAGCGGTGGACCCGCGACACCGTGGTGCTGTCGTTCTCCACCGGCAAGGGGGTGGCCAGCACGGTGGTGCACCGCCTCGCCGAGCGTGGCCTGCTCGACTACGACGCAGCCGTGGCCGAGTACTGGCCGGAGTTCGCCGCGGCCGGCAAGGAGACGATCACCCTGCGACAGCTCATGTCGCATCGCGCCGGACTGCACAGGTCCCGCGGTCTCGTGCCCGGCAGGGAAGGACTGCTCGATTCAGAGGCGGTGGCCGCCGCGCTCGCCGCCTCCCCACCCGATCCACGACGTTTCCACGGGCCGGGTTATCACGCCGTCACCTACGGCAACCTCGTCGCCGAGATCGCATCGCGCGTGACCGGGGTGTCCTTCCAGGAACTCGTGCGCACCGAGATCGCCGAGCCGCTCGGCACGGACGAGTTCTGGTACCACGTGCCCGAGGACCAACGGCACCGCATCGCCCGGGTGTTCCCCAAGGTCAACTTCCTGCCGGCACCGTGGACGACGGCGTCGGCGGTGCTGTCGCACGCGCCGGGCGTGCGGGGTCTCGCCGAGGCAGGCATGGCGGAGGGCTTCGACGAGTTGATGCGCAGTCCGTCCGCGCACGACGCCGTCATGCCGGGATGGAACGGTGTGTTCACCGCCCGGGCCCTGGCCCGCATGTACGCGGCGATCGCGAACGGCGGAGCGATCGACGGTGCCCGCCTGTTGAAGGAGGACACCGTCGGCCAGTTGCTCGAAGTGCAGACCCGGCGACGCGACTACGTCCTCGGCATCCGGCCCAACTGGCGGCTGGGTTACCACCCCGGATGGGTCGCCCTGAGGCAGCAGCCGCTGCGGTCGGTCGGCCACTACGGCTTCGGCGGCTCGGGAGCGTTCGCCGACCCGGAGACCGGACTGTCGGTCGCGTTCGTCACCAACCGCATGGGCAACACCTTCACCACGATCTCCGACGGCCGGTTCCCGAGGCTCGGCGCCGCGGCGGTGACGGCCGCGCGCAGAGCAGCGTGATCAGACGTCGACACCCACGTTGACCGCGGCGAGGACCCGGTCACCCTCACGTGCGGTCCTCGTTCATGATCTCTCCTCCGTGCGTCCTCGTTCCGACCATCGTGCGTCCGGACGCTCGAGGCACGGTGCGAGAGAGCTGGGAGATTCCCGCGAATCCGTTACGCGCGGGGGAACAGCTGGACGTTGGCGTGTGCGCGCACGTAGACGGTGCCGTCGGCGGCGCACAGCGTCGTCTCGAAGGACGCGAGTCGCCGTCCGGCCCGCACCGCTTCGGATCGCAGTTCGATGACCGGCCCGGGGACGGCGGGCGAGCGGAGGTAGTCGAGGCCGATCTCCAGCACGCGATAGTCCTGATCGATGCCGGTCAGCGTCTGTGCGGCCAGGCCGGTGACGGCCTCCGCCATCGACACGAGCACACCGCCCTGCACCGAACCGATCACGTTGGCCATCCACTCGCGCGGCGACAGCCGGGCCTGCACGACGCCGCGCTCGGCGGCTGTCACCTCGAGTCCGAGCAGCCCGGCGAGCGGTCCGCGCGGAAGAGTCCCGGTGGAGATGCCCGTGACGATGTCGAGGCCGGGCAGTTCGGCCAGGATCGCCACATCGGACCACGGTTCCGGCTCGTCCCGCTCCGGCACGGCCTCCGACGCCTCGGCGCCGAGTTCCATCGGCGTGCGCCCGACGACGATGGAGCGGCCGACCAGGTGCGCGACGAGAGCACCCTGCTCGTCGCGCACGTCGGTGCCCGACACGGCGGTGGACTCGTCGAAGAACAGGCTGCTGCCGTGACCGACGAGGGCCCCCGAGGCGGGGAAGGGGTGGGCGAGCGTCGCCGTCACGTGCGACAGCACGCTCTGCGGTCGCTCACCGGTCTCCGCGAATCGCGCGATACCGGCGGGTGCGCCCGCGGCGACGTCGGTGAAGACGCCGATGGAGGCGAGCGTGGTCTGCCCGCGGTGGTCGAACAGGTGCGATCCGACGGACTGGGTGACCGAGACCGACGCGTCGTCGGCGACCTCGATGCCGACGCCCATGAAACGACCCGGACGATCGACGGTGAACTGTGCGGTCTCGATTGCCATTCCTTGCTTCTACCAGGAACAGCGCAATAAAGAGCAATCGGGGAGTGGTTCGTCCCGGTCCGCGATCACCGGTCGACCCCGCTCTGCGGTCACCCCTCGGCTCAGCTCCGTGACTGTCGGTCGCTTCAGCTCCGTGACTGTCGGTCGCTTCAGCTCCGTGGCGTCTCCGGACCGCGACGACCCTCGAGTTCCCGGATCCGCTTCGACGCCTCCTCGAGCCGCTTCTTCCGTTCGGCGGCCTCCGACTTCTTGAGCTCTTCGTAGACCTTCTCGTCGTCGTCGCTGTACTTCAGGATCAACCGCGGAACGCTGAGCGTGACGATCAGCGACGGCCACACGATCCACGCGTAGCTCCAGTCGAGAGCGATCTGCAGGACGAGGAAGGTCACGAGCGTGACGCCGATGATGATCCAGTCCAGCGTCTCGACCATGCTGCCCCGTTCGCGGAGCGAGGCCAGTTCGTCCTCCGGGGACTGGGGTGCCGTCGCAGAGGAGCTGTCGTGGCTGACCGCCGGCGCGGAGGAGTCGTGGGTCATCCGGATGTGACCGTCGACCTGTTCGAGGGGAACACCGCCGGGTAGCCCCCGGAAGGAGGGGAGCAACGCCGAAAACGTTCGCGCCGAAGATATCTCTCCGGATCGTTCGTAGAACTCGGCGCTGTCGAGCCGGCCCGCGGCGTAGTGTTCGCCGAGTGCGTTCAACGCGTGCATGCGTTCGGCGTCGCTGAGCAGCAGGTCGTCGTGATCGGAAGTGCCGGTCATTGTTTTTCCCGCGCTTTCGGAGTCGGTTGTCGAATCCTGGTGCATCCCCGATCCTAGAGCTGATGGTCGGGCATGTCCCGGGCGAGGATGGCCGCCTGGATCCGCGATTGCAGCCCGAGTTTGTGGAGCACCCGGGCGACGTGTGTCTTCGCCGTGTTCTCACCGATGCCGAGGCGGGTGGCGATCTGGCGGTTGGACAATCCCTCGCCCAGGCACGCGAAGACCTCCTGTTCGCGTGCGGTGAGGGCGTCGATATCCGGACCGTCCGGAACATCCTCCCGCCGAGTCGATTTCGAGACGAACGCGTCGATGACGGTTCGCGTGATCTGCGGTGAGAGCACGGACTCCCCGGAGTGCACCGCCCGGATCGCGTCGAGCATGGCATCCGCGGAGGCGGTCTTGAGGAGGTATCCGGCCGCTCCGGCCCGAAGACTCTCGAAGACGTACTCGTCGATCTCGAAACTCGTCAGCACCAGCACCCGGGCACTCGTCTCCTCGGTGATGGTGCGGGTCGCGGCGATCCCGTCGACGTGCGGCATGCGGATGTCCATGAGGACGACATCCGGGGCGAGGGCGCGCGTCTGCGACACCGCGACGGCACCGTCGGCGGCTTCGCCCACCACCTCGATGTCCTCGCTCGTGTGGAGCAGGAGCCGCAGGCCCGCGCGGATGGCGCTGTGGTCGTCGGCGAGCAACACCCTGATCGTCACGTCGTACTCCTGTTCGCGATCGGCAGTTGCACGTATGTCCTCCATTCGTTCCCGTCGCGACCGGAGCGGGCGTGCCCGCCCACCGCGGCGGCGCGTTCGGCGATGTTGCGCAGGCCGTGCCCGGCGCCGCGGGCCGGTGACGGGTCCGGGGTGTCCGGGTCGCCGATCGGGTTCACCACCTCGATCCCGAGGCGGCCGTCGGCGTCGTCGAAACGAAGGGTCACCGGCCGTCCGGGTGCATGCTTGACCGCGTTCGTCAGGGTCTCCTGGACGATGCGGTAGGCCGTGAGATCGACCTCCGCGTCGAGGTCTGCGGGTGGACGACCGTCGATCCGGACGGAGGTGCCGGCGGCGCGTGCGGAGGCGGTGAGCGGTTCGAGGTCGGCGAGGCGACCCGCGGTGGTGATCTCGTCGGTGTCGTCGCTGCGCAGCAGACGCACCATCGACTGCATCTCCTGCAGGGCGGCCACGCTGCCGGAGCGCACGGACTCGAGCACGGTCAGCGCTCGGTCGGGATCGGAATCGCGGAGGCGGAGCGCGGCCTCGCTCTGGATCGCGATCGACGACAGGTGCCCAGCCACGACATCGTGCAGGTCGCGGGCCAGACGCTGCCGCTCGGTGGTGATGGCGGCGCGACGGTCCAGTTCCGCGACCCGCGAGAGAGCCTCGGCGCGTGCCCGTTCGATCTCGGCGGCGTCCCGATGTGTGCGGACGGATCGGGCCCACCAGATCGGGACGACGATCACGAGCGCGGCGATCGACACGGCCCATACGGCGATGCGCAGTTCTCCGAAGTACACACCGAGCGCGACGGCGCCGACGACGATCGGGACCAACGGGGCGCGTTCGAGGAAGCGGCTGGTGCGCGCCGAGCCGAAGAGCGTTGCGGTGTACAGCAGGTCGCCGTATGCGATCCAGACCGGCAGCGAAGGGCCGACGACGAGGTCGACCAGTACTGGAACCGTGCCCAGCAGGAGTGCGAGAAGCGGTCGCGTGCGGCGCATCGTCATCGGTGCACACACGCACGCGAGCAGAACCAGCCACACCCACAGCGGCTGCGGCGGCCGATCCTCGACGAGCACACCGAGATCCAGGGCGTACAACAGCGAGCCACCCGCGAAGTACGCGAGGGCGACGAGCAGGGAGTTGTAGCGCGGGTTCACGAATCCCACTCGAATCTCGGATTCACGGTTGTCCACGGCAACGATTCGACCACAACCGGGGGAGGATCAGGGTCGGCGTCACCCGAAGTGATGAGGCATTTGCCGCCCATCGGGCGACGCGCGCGGGGGGATGTGCGCGCGATTCTGAGGTCATGTTCAGCCACATCGCCGCTTTCATCGTCGGGTGCGAGATCGCGTTCTGGGTCGTGCTCGCGGCCGGCCTCGTGTGCCGGTATCTGCTCCGGCTCCGGAGGACGGGCACGGTGCTGCTCGCCCTGATCCCGCTGATCGACGTCGTTCTGCTCGCGGCCGTCGCGGTGGATCTGCACAACGGGGCGGAGGTCGGCTGGGTCCACCGCGCCGCGGGTATCTATCTCGGTGCGAGTGTCGCCTTCGGGCCGAGCGTCGTCCGGTGGGCCGACCGGCGGTTCGCCTATCACCTCGCGGGTGGTCCGAAACCGGAACGCGCTCCGAAGGAGGGCCCGGAGGCCTTCCGCAAGGAATGTGTGGACTTCGGGCGATGGCTGCTCGCGGCCGGGATCAGTGCGGCAGCCGTGCTCGGGCTCGGATCGACCGTCGCGAACGGCGAACAGGCCTCGGCGCTGTACGGAATCTTCCCCACCCTCGCCACGATCACGGTGATCTGGCTGATCACGGGCCCGGTCTGGGTGCTCGGTAAACAGTGACGACCACACCGCGCCGAGAAATCTCGGGGTGCGCGATGAGTTCTCACGGGGCGGCCGGTCTGTATCGGTGACACCCGCACCGCGTCCCGCACAGGACGGGCCGACCACAGGAGAAACCATGTCGCGCATGCTGTTCGTCAATCTCGCCGTCGAGAACATCACCGCCACCCGCGCATTCTTCGACACGCTCGGATTCACGTTCGACGAGTCGTTCTGCGACGAGAACGCCGCCTGCCTGAAGATCAACGATCAGACCTACGTGATGCTGCTCGAGAAGCAGATGTTCCGGATGTTCACCAACGACGACATCTGCGACACCACGAAGGCCCGTGAGGTGCTGATGTGCGTGTCGGCCGACAGTCGCGAAGGTGTCGACGCGCTCGTCGACGGCGCGATCGCGGCCGGTGGCAGCGAATGGGTGACGACCGGCGCGCAGAAGGCGCAGGAGGAGATGGGGGACTACGCGTACCAGCGGGCGTTCCGCGACCTCGACAACCACGTCTGGGAGGTCATGTGGATGGACATGGCCGCCGCTCAGCAGGCCGATGCTACGGAAGCTGCGCCTGCCGAGGNTGCCGGGTCCTCCGGCAGCCCGAACCTGGCGAACAACCCGGCGGTGTCGTCGGAGAAGAAGACGGTGGCGTGCGCGACCCTACCGTCGACGATGTCGAGCACCTGCAGTTGGAAAGGGTGGTGGCGGTCGTCCTCCCCTCGCATGTACAGCCCGAATGCCGGCTGGCCGTTGGCCACGGTGGGAAGCAGCACCTGGTCGCCGGGGCCCTTCGCGGGGCACTGGTGCTTGATGAGGGTGACGATCGCGTCGGGGCCCTGGTACCAGCCCTCGAAGGGCGGCATCTCCCAGACGGCGTCCTGGGTGAGCATCTCGACGAGCGAATCGATGTCGTACTTCTCGAAGCCGTCGACCCAGCGCTGCAGCAACGCCTTGGTCTCGGTGCTGTCGGGTTCGGCGAGGTCGTCGTCGCGGACCTGGGCGTCTTTCAGCTGCGCACGTGCCCGTTGCAGAAGGCTGTTGACCGCCGCCGTCGACGTGTCGAGCGCGGCTGCGACCTCGGTGGCGCGCCACTGCAGGACCTCGCGGAGCAGCAGGACCGCGCGCTGACGAGCGGAGAGATGCTGCAGGGCCGCGACGAAGGCGAGGCGGACGGAATCGCGGGAGGCAGCGATGGTGGCGGGATCCGACGGATCGTCGGTGNCCCCACGGGGAACGGCTCGAGCCACGGCACCTCGGGGCGGGTGACCAGATCGTCGGTGGGATCGGAGCTGGGCGCGCCGAGCCCGGTGGGCAACGGCCGGCGACTGCGGCCTTCGAGCGCCGTCAGGCACACGTTGGTGGCGATCCGGTGCAGCCACGTGCGCAGTGAGGAGCGGCCGCCGAAGTTCTCGTAACCGCGCCAGGCGCGCAGGTAAGTCTCCTGGACCAGGTCTTCCGCATCGTGCAGCGACCCGCTCATGCGATAACAGTGGGCGAGCAATTCGCGACGGAACGGCTCGGCGAGTTCCATGAAATCGGTCGACGTCGATGTCGAACCGGCAGATTCTTCGAGCAGTTGTTCGGTCATGAGCGCGATACCCCCGGCTGGTCGGACCCGAATCCGCTACCCGTCAGAGAGTAGTCGGGGGCACCGACAGAAGACAGATGATCGCCGGGTCTCGATCGGGGGGCCGGATACAGGTACCGTGCACGAAGTCGCGCCGAGGTGAGCGCGTGGTGGACGGAGTGGGGACAGGTCGTGCACGAGTACACGCTGCGCGAAGGCGTATCCGGAGCGCGGGGTCACAGCAGGCCCGAGCGCAACGGGCCCGTCGGCCCCTTCGCCGACGTCCTTCCACCCGGGGCACTGGACGTCGAGCGGCCTCCGCTCGACCGGTTCGGGCCGGCCGAGCTCGGACGGGCCGTGGTCGTCGCCGCCGTCCTGATCGCCTTCGTGGTGTGGGCGGTGTTGCGGTGGACCGTCCGGCCCCGGCAGCACAGCGTCGTCGAAGCGGCCGCGCACGGCACCGTCGACGCCTTCGAACATCTCGGGCCGACCTTCGTGAAGCTGGGCCAGCTCATCGCGTCGTCACCCGGACTGTTCCCCGCGGCCCTCGCCGACGCGTGCCTGCGCATGCTCGACGACGTGCCGACCTTCCCTTCCGAGCAGGCCCGCGCGGTGATCGAGGAGGATCTCGGACACCGCATCGACGAGATGTTCGAGTCGTTCGACGATGTGCCGCTCGCCGCGGCGTCTGTGGCCCAGGTGCACGGGTGCGTGCTGCGCGACGGCCGACGGGCCGTGGTGAAGGTGCAGCGACCGGGGATCGCGCACCGCATGCTCGTCGATCTGCGCGCCGCCTACATGGGCGCGAAGCTGCTGCAGCTCTTCGAGTTCTTCCGTATCGCGAACACTCCGGGGATCATCCGCGATCTCTACAACGCGACGATGACCGAGCTCAACGCGGCGGTCGAAGCGGATCGTCAGGATCGTTTCCGTCGCAACATCTCCGCGTTCGGCGACAACGTCTACGTCACGGTGCCCGAGGTGTACTGGCAGTGGTGCGGTCCGCGGGTGATCTGCATGGAGCGCCTGCAGGGCAAGCCCGTCGACCGGGTGGTGCCGGGCCAGGACGATCTCGACACCTCCCTGCTCGTGCGCCGCGGAGTGAAGGTGTGGATGGAGGCGGTGCTCTGTCACGGCCCGTTCCACGGCGACGTGCACGCGGGCAATCTCTGGCTGCTCGACGACGGACGTGTCGCGCTGCTCGACTTCGGCATCGTCGGCGAACTGCCCGAGAAGTGGCGCGCGCTGCTGCGGGCGTTGTTCCGCGCGGCCCTGCTCGACGGGGACTTCACGGCGGTCGCGCAGAGTGTGCGGGCGCTCGGTGTCGCCGCCGATCTCGACGTCGACGACGCGGCGGTCGGCCGGCAGGTTGCCGAGATCTTCGGTCCGCTGCTCGGTCAGGACGTGGGGGAGTTGCGGCTCAGCGAACTGATCGGTGCGCTCGTCTCGCTCGGCCGCAAGTGGAACACGTCGACGCCCGAGGAACTCGTGTTGTTCGGGAAGCAGCTCGGATATTTCGAGCGCTACGCGACCGCGCTGGCGCCGGGCTGGGTGCTCGGCCGCGATCCCTTCGTCTTCCGGAACATCTTCCCGGACGAGGTAGCCATAAGAATCGCCGAATCGAACGTGAGCCTGCCCGACTGAGCCACGAGCCCGTTCGGTCTTTACAGGATCCGACCGGCCCCGTAATTTGAACGATCGTTCGACCAAATTATGGTGCGAGCCACACACTGGCTACCGGAAGGACCGCGACCGCAATGGCAACTTCGCAGGACGTCGTACTGAGCATGCGCGACGGAAACGTCGTGACCTGGACGATCAACCTTCCGGAGGCGCGCAACCCGATCTCGGGTGACGACGTCGTCGACCGTCTCGTCGAGCTCGTCGAGGAGGCAAACCGCGACATCGACACCCGCGTCGTCATTCTCACCGGCGCCGGATCGGCCTTCTCCGCCGGCGGCAACGTCAAGGACATGGACGAACGTCGCGGCATGTTCGGCGGCAGCCCCCACGCCCTGCGCGAGGGCTACCGTTACGGCATCCAGCGCCTGCCCCGCGCCATCTACCACTGCGAGGTCCCGATCATCGCCGCGGTCAACGGACCGGCCGTAGGCGCCGGCTGCGACCTCGCGATGATGTGCGACATGCGGATCGCCTCGTCGAAGGCGTTTTTCGCGGAGAGCTTCGTCAAGCTCGGCATCATCCCCGGCGACGGCGGCGCCTGGCTGCTTCCGCGCGCGGTCGGTGCGGCGCGCGCCGCCGAGATGGCCTTCACCGGCGACCGCGTCGACGCCGCGACGGCATTCGACTGGGGCATGGTCTCGCAGGTCGTCGAACCCGAGCAGCTCCTCGACGCCGCGAATGCGCTCGCCGCCCGCGTCGCCGTCAACCCCCCGAGCGCACTGCGCATGACGAAGAAGTTGCTGCGCGAAGGTCAGCGCGTCGATCTCGACACGCTGCTCGAACTGTCGGCCTCCTTCCAGGCGCTCTCGCACCACACCGAGGACCACCGCGAAGCCCTCTCGGCGTTCCTCGAACGACGCACCGGCGACTTCACCGGCAACTGACCTTCCCCTCTCCTTGCCCCCACACCCCGGAGGACAAGCCATGCAGCGGACGATCTTCACCGAAGAACACGAGCAGTTCCGGAAGATGGTGCGCGACTTCATCGAACGTGAGGTCGCGCCGCATCGCGAGGAATGGGACGAGATGGGTCGCCCGCCCCGCGAATTCTTCCGCCGGCTGGGCGAACTCGGCATCCTGGGGATCCAGGTCCCCGAGGAGTTCGGCGGAGGGGGCGAGTCCGGCTTCAAGTTCAACACGATCGTCTTCGAAGAGGTTGCGCGCGCCGGAGTCTCGTTCGGCTCCTACACCGTGCACGCCTGCCTGATCCTGCCCTACCTGCTCGAGTACGCGACCGAGGAGCAGAAGCAGCGCTGGCTGCCCGGCTTCGCCGACGGCTCGATCATGACCGCGATCGCGATGACCGAGCCCGGCACCGGCTCCGACCTCGCCAACATCGCGACCTCGGCGAAGCTGTCCGAGGACGGCAAGCACTACATCATCAACGGCGCGAAGACCTTCATCACCGGCGGCGTCACCGCCGACCTCATCCTCACGGTCTGCCGTACGAGTCCGTTCGATCCTGAGAACCGCCGCGGCGGCCTGTCGATCATCGCGGTGCCCACCGACACCGAGGGCTTCGCGGTAGGCCGCAAGCTCGACAAGATCGGCCTGCACCAGCAGGACACCGCCGAGCTCTCGTACACCGACGTGAAGGTGCCGGTCGAGAACCTCCTCGGTGAGGAAGGCGCGGGGTTCGGCTACCTCACCCACAACCTGCCGCAGGAGCGTCTGAGCATCGCTCTGAACCAGGTCGGCTTCGCCGAGGCCGCCATCGCCCACGCGATCGCATACACCAAGGAACGCAAGGTCTTCGGCAAGCCCGTCGCCTCGTTCCAGAACACCAAGTTCGTGCTCGCCGAGTGCTCGGCCGAGACCCAGGCCGCGCGTGTCTACGTCGACCACTGCCTCGAACTGCTCGACCGCAAGGAACTGACGGTCGCCGATGCGGCCCGCGCGAAGCTGTTCTGCACCGAGGTCTCCGGTCGCGTCATCGACAAGTGCCTGCAACTGCACGGCGGCTACGGCTACATCACCGAGTATCCGATCGCCCGGCTGTACGCCGACACCCGCGTGACCCGGATCTACGGTGGCACCAGCGAGGTCATGAAGACGATCATCTCCAAGGATCTGGGGCTGTAGGCATGTACCCGGGCCGTTACGCCGCCGTCGCCCCGGATCGGCCCGCCGTGCACGAGGCCGCGACCGGCCGGACGCTCACCTATCGGGAGCTCGAGGGCGCGTCCGTCCGGTTCGCGCACTGGCTGCGCGCACACGACGTCGGGAAGGGCGACCACATCGCGGTCGTCACCGTCAACGACGTCACTGCGTTCGAACTATACTGGGGGGCAGTTCGTTCGGGCGTCTACGTCACCTTCGTCAACACGCATCTCGCTCCCGTCGAGGCGGCCTACCTCGTCGACGACTGCGACGCGAAGGTGCTCGTCGTCTCGGCGCCGCTCGCCGATCTCGCCGAGGCGATCGTGCCGCTCACCCCGAAGGTGACGCACCGTGTCGCCTTCGACGAGAACACCGTCTACCTGTCGCCGGCACCGATCTACCACGCCGCGCTCTTGCGGTACGGCGTGTCGACGCAGGCGCTCGGTGGCCCGGGCACACTCGGCCTGGCGCGCATCTGCGACGAGAACGGCAATCGGCTACCCACCGGCGAGATCGGCACCGTCTACTTCGAGCGGGACGACTTCTCGTTCGAGTACCACAAGGATCCGGACAAGACGGCGTCCACCAGGCACCCTTTCGAGAAGAACTGGTTCACCACAGGCGACGTCGGATATCTCGACGAGGACGACTATCTGTTCCTCACCGGAAGGGACAAGTTCACGATCATCTCGGGCGGGGTGAACATCTACCCGCAGGAGATCGAGAACGTCCTCGCGCTGCACCCGTCGATCGCGGATGTCGCGGTGGTCGGCGTGCCGGATGCGGACCGCGGTGAACGTGTCGAAGCGTTCGTGCAGCTCGTCCCCGAGGCAGAGGGATCCGACGACGCCGAGGACGACATCATCGGGTTCTGCCGGGAGCGCCTCTCGCGTTTCAAGTGCCCCCGGCACGTGCGGTTCGTCGACGAACTGCCGCGCACGCCGACGGGCAAGATGGTCAGGGGCAGGCTCGGCGAGCTGATCGCGCAGTACGCCGATACCGGAGCGTTGTCGTGAGAGTGCTGTCGCCGAAGCAGCGCGTCTTCATCGAGGCGGGCCGGAAAGAGTTCGTGCGCAACGGATACGGCTCGTCGTCGATCCGGACCATCGCGCAGGAGGCAGGCGTGAGCCTGTCCGCCCTGTACTACCACTACAAGAACAAACAGGATCTGCTGCTGGCGATCCTGCTCGACGGCGTCGACACCTACGACGCGGTCTGTGACGCCGAACTCGCCCGCGTCGGCGACGATCCGGTCGAGCAGATCCGCGCGTTCGTCAAGGGGAACGTCATCTTCCGCACGCAGTTCCCCGAGCAGGGACGCATGATCGCGACGGAGGTGCGCAATCTCGAACCCGAGGGTGCGCTGCTGTACGAGGAAGGCCGGCGTGCCGGCCGAAGGCGGATCCGCGACATCATCGATCGCGGTGTCGCACAAGGTGTCTTCACCACGAAGTATCCCGACGACTGCCGCCGATCGATTTTGGCGATGGTCTCGGCGATCGCCAACTGGTACGACCCCGAGGGCCCGGACGGTCCGGACGAGATCGCGGAACGCTACGCGGACCTGTCGCTGGCGCTGTTGTGTCCCACCATCACCGGTGGAGAAGGAGATCAACGATGAGTGCACGACTCGTGCCGAGGGCGGGTACCCCCGACCCGGCACTGACGGAACTCCGTGCCGAGGTACGGGCGTTCCTGAAGGAACAGATCGACGCGGGCGTGTTCACCCCAGGCATCGACACCTGGCTGACGCGATGGAACCCCGAGTTCACGCGCGCACTCGCCGCTCGCGGTTGGGTCGGCATGACGATCCCCGTCGAGTACGGCGGACACGGACGAACCTTCATGGAGCGCTTCGTCGTCACCGAGGAGCTGCTCGCGGTGGGCGCGCCGGTCGCCGCCCAGTGGGTCGCCGACCGCCAGGCCGCACCGTCGCTGCTGAAGTACGGCACCGAAGAGCAGAAGCAGCGGTTCCTGCCGGGCATCGCGGCCGGTGAGATCTGCTGGGCCATCGGAATGTCCGAGCCCGACTCCGGATCCGACCTCGCGAGCGTCAAGACGAAGGCCACGCAGGTGGACGGTGGGTGGCGGATCTCCGGCACCAAGTTGTGGACGTCCGGGGCGCACCACGCCGACGCCTTCTTCGGCCTCGCGCGGTCCGCCCCGCTCGATCCCGCGCACCGCCACGACGGGCTGAGCCAGTTCATCGTGCTGCTCGACTCCCCGGGCGTGACCATCCGCCCGATCCTGTCGATGTCCGGCGACCACCACTTCAACGAGGTGCTGCTCGACGACGTCTTCGTCCCGGACGACCTGGTGCTCGGACAGATCGGCGCCGGCTGGGAACAGGTGACGAGCGAGCTCGGTTACGAGCGCAGCGGTCCCGAACGTTTCCTGTCGACCTTCGGGGTGCTCGAATCCCTCGTACACGGTGTGGCCGACGGCAGCGTCGAAGCGGACACCCGCATCGGAGCGACCATCGGGCGCATCGCGGGTCTGCACCGCATGTCCACCGCGGTCTCCGAGTCCCTCGAACGTGGCGAGAACGCCGAACTCGCGGCGTCGGTAGTGAAGGTGCTCGGCACGAAGACCGAAGGGGACCTGGCGGATCTCGCCGACGAGGTCGCGGGATACACCGCGGCCGACGCACATCTGGCCGAGCTCGTCCGGGCAGGAGTCATGCAACGACCGGGCTTCACACTGCGCGGCGGCACGAGCGAGATCCTCCGCGGGGTCATCGCACGAGGATTGGGGATGAGATGAGCGGGCAGGACGCACTGCAGTCGACGGAACTGCGCGACTTCGCACAGATGTTGTCCGAGGTGTTCACCTCGGGCGACGACCACCGCATCGGTGACGTCGTCGAACTCGATCGTGCCCTGTGGAGCACCCTCACCGAGCTCGGCCTCGATCGGCTCACCGGTTCGGAGGACAGTGGTGGAAGCGGCGCGGGATGGCTCGAAGCCGCCCTGCTGCTCGAAGCTGCCGGCAGTGCTGCTGCTGCCGTGCCGGTGGCCGAGAACGATCTGCTCGCGGGTTGGCTCCTCGAGCAGGCAGGCCTCGAGGCGGTGCCGGCCGTGCGTACCGCCGCGGTGCTCGACGCCGACGGCCGCGCACGCCACGTGCCGTGGGCCCGGTTCGCGGACTCGATCGTCGTGTTGTGGGAGTCACCGCAGGGATGGCAGGTCGCCGAGGTCGCTCGCGGCGATGTCGAGATCGTCGAGGCCGTGAACCTGGCGGCGGAGCCCCGCGACCACGTGTGCGTCGACCTGTCGGCACTGTCGGGACGTGACGTTCCGGCGGGCACCGCCGACGAGTTCCGTTACCGGGGCGCGCTCGTCCGTGCGCTGGCCACCGCGGGTGCGATGGATCGGGTTCTCGAGCTCGTCGTCGATCACACCACTGCCCGCGTGCAGTTCGGTCGTCCGCTGGCCAAGTTCCAGGCGGTGCAGGCGCTCGTCGCCGACATCGCCACCGAGGCCTCGCTCGTGCACGCCGCCGCGGATGGTGCGGTCGATGCCGTTCTCGCCGGTGGTTTCGATGACGCGTCGACCCGCTTCGCGATCGCGGCGGCCGCGTCGTGTGCCGGACATGCGGCGTCGGTCGTCGCCCGCAACGCGCATCAGGCGCTCGGTGCGATCGGCTTCACGATGGAACACGAGCTGCATCGGCACGCCAACCGGATCCTGTCGTGGCGCAGCGAATTCGGCACGGTCGCGTCGTGGGATTCCGAACTGCTCGCCGCGGCCGGTGAAGCCGGGGACGTGTGGGCGTTGATCACGGGTGGCCCGGCACGCTGACGAGCACGAGACATGTCGGTGCATGCTTCAACGCGGTCTTATCGATGTCGTTCACAGGGGCGAGGACTGCACACCACGCGTCCCGGGATCTTCGAACCAGTAGCAGTGACAGTTCACGCCACCGGGGATCTCCCCGGCATCTCCGCAGCGTGGGACGGGGGCGAACCACTGCTGGTACCGGCCGGATTCGGATCGGATTTCGCCCGCGCAGCACCGACCCGTCGACGCAGAGCAAGGGTGACCGTCACGGCTTGCCAGAAGAGAATGCCGACCAGAATCGACAGGGCGAACGCCAACCAGGGATGGTCCTCTCGCAGCGGCAGATACACCTGGAAGTGCGTCAGGTAGATGTAGAGCGACGCGCTCGCCAGCACCCCTGCGATCCGGCTCAGCACAGGTGGGCAGGGAACGGACTCGAGCCACACCAGCAGGCCCAGCCCACCGATGACGAGAAGTTCTCGCTGGAGATCGCCCGAGAAGTATCCGGGCACCGTGGCTGCGATCACCGCCGTGACGATCATTCGGTGCCACACGGTCGTCGACGTAGCGGCAGCCCAGCCCAGGGCGAACAACCAGAAGACCATCGACGCGCTCAGAATCAGATTGTTGCCGTCCCCGAGCTCGATCACGCGGTAGCGGGGGAGCAGACCCACACCCACCAAGGCCATCGCGAACCAGAACGAGTGCCTGCGCTCAACACGGTCGATGAGCGGGATGGACAACACCGCGATGACTACGAGCAGGATGTACACGATCGCTTCGATGAACCAGTACCGCCATTCGGGCGTCCACCCGTCGGGGCCGAGAATGCCGTTGAGCAACAACGCACTGGTCACGAGATAGTCCCCGGTCAGTGCGATCACGACGCCGAGCCACACCATGCTGGGTACGGCAATTCGGGCGACGCTGCCCAGGACATGTCGCACCCGTTCGGTACGGGGAGTGGCGAGATGAAAGCGTGCGAAGTTGTATCCGGCGACCCCCAGCAGCACATGCGCGCCGCCGAGAACCCCGAACAACCGGATGTGCGAACCGACGATCAGCACGATCGCAACAGCGCGGAGCAGCACGTTGGTCTCGACCGCCCGCCACCATCGTCGCCGGGGCGTAGGCACGAAATCCTTGATCGCGGTGGTGTGCCAGTTCTGGGGTAGATAGCCGAGCATGCGCTCGAGCCGCAGAGACATCTGCACATAGGACAGCGAGTCGCCGCCCAGGCTCACGAACGAGCTGTCGTCGGTGACCTGTCCACTGTGCAGCACCTCGGCATACAGGGTCCGCAGGGCGGCCGTGTCCACGACGGTGCTCTCTGCCTCGGGTGAATCGGGCGTCGCGTGGTGCACGAGCTCGGCCACTGCCCGAAGGTCGGGTTTGCCCGTGCCGGTCCGCGGAAGCTCGTCGACGAGACACACACGCACGGCCGCGACGGGAAGACCACAGGCCCGTGCGCTCGCGGACCGGATCGCCTCGAGATCGCTCGCACCCTCGACCGCCACGATCATGTCGTCCGTCCCGCCGACACAGCATGCCGTCAGTCCCTGTTCGGCGAGGGTCGACTCGACCTGCTGCAGGTCGATCCGTAGCCCGAAGATCTTGACGAAACGGCTGCGTCGGCCCACCACCTCGTACACGCCGCCGTCGATCTGCCGCGCGAGGTCGCCGGTCCGCAGTTCACCCTCGAGGACGTCCCCGAGACCCAGATCCTCGGGCGTGTGCGCGTAGCCGAGCATCACGTTCGGCCCCGTGTAGATCAGTTCACCGGTGCCGTCCGGAGCGTCCGGTATCGGCTCGAGCCGGAAGGATCCACCGGGAACAGCTCGTCCGATCGACTGCGGATAGTCGGAGGCGAGTTCCGGAGGCAGGTACGCCATCCGTGCGGTCGCCTCCGTCTGCCCGTACATGACGAAGAAATCCCAGCCCCGCTCACGGCCCGACTGCGTATAGGCGCGGACCCGATCCGGTGAGAGTCGACCGCCGGCCTGGGTGATGTAGCGCAGGTCGGGTAGGTCCAGTTCGTCGAATCCGAACCGATCGAGCAGATCGAACGTGTAGGGCACGCCGGCGAAGCTGGTGCCGCGGTGGTCTCGGAACAGCTCCCAGAACGCCGGGTCGGTCACCGAGCGGCTCGTGAGGATCACTGCGGCTCCGCGCAGTAGGTGGCTGTGGATGACAGAGAGCCCGTAACAGTAATGCATCGGCAGCGTCGTCACTGCCCGGTCGGTACTACGGATGTCGAGGTACTCCGCGATCGACTCTGCATTGGACTGCACGTTGCGATGGGACAGGCGGACGAGTTTCGGGGAGCCCGTCGAGCCGGAGGTGCTCAGCAGCAGCGCCAGGTCGGGGTGCAGTACATGCGCAGAACCGTCACCCCGTTCCTCGATCGTCACGGTCCCGTCGATACTGCGCACCACCACGTCGGGTCGGTATGCGGCGATCAGGCCTTCGAAGGCTGCGGGGTGGTCGCCCGGCGCCAGCAGAACCGGATGTCCGGCGAGTAGGGCTGCAAGGTAGACGACAAGAACATCGATCTCGTTGGCACCTGCGATCAACACCAGTCGGCGGGTGTTGCCCAGCCGGGCAGTTGCCCGATGGACTCGGTCGGCCAGGTCGCTGTAGGTGACGGTTTCCTGCTGGGTGATCAAGGCTGGGGCGTCACCGAAGTCTTCCAGATGGAGGACGAAACGCACGCGACGATGTTCCTTGCGGAAGAACGGGCTGAGCACCGATAGAGTGTAAGGGCTGCCAAACCTGACAACCGAGGGCTTGAATTGGCCTTTACCACCACCTTATGGGGTTCGCCCCCCCACACACACATGTCGCCGCGGTCGTGGGTGGATCCGATGCTGCAGTCGTGTCCGAGGTGTTGCGACGCGCGCACGTGGCGGGCGCACTGCTACAGCAGTCGGTTGCACGCCGGCCGGACGCCGTCACGCGCCCCTTGCTGTGATCAGGCAGCGGGTGCTGTGCCCGCGTCGCAGGGTGCGGCATCGGCTGTGACGTCGAGGTCGGGAGCGAGGATGTCGAGCAGCATGCGCACCTGGCGTGTGGGTGCGACGACGTGGAAACGGCCGGGCCGGATGTGAACGGCATCGGCGAGCATCGAGGCGACCTCGGAGTACATGAAGGTCACCTCGGACAGGTCGACGACGACGTGGTCGCCCGAGAGTGCGAGGTCGCCGAGAGTGGAGGCGAACTCCGCTCGGGCGGTCATGTCGAGATCTCCCTTCGCCCGCAGGACGCTGCAGCGACGGGAGGGCGAGTGGACGTCGAGACGGTAGCGCGGTGCTCGGGCGACCGTCTCTGCACCGACTCGTGAGAGTGCGCCGCTGTGGGTGACGATCCTGCGGGTGGTGCTCGTACGTGTGCTCATTGCGGTCTCCTGTCGGCGTGGATTTCGTGCCGTCCGGTGCGGGCTGGATCATGAGCAGACGGTCGGCCTGCTGGGGTCGTGGTGAGAACGTCGGGGTCCGGTGAGAACTCGCCTCGGGCTTGCACAGAGCCTGTCCGACGGATGTCGCTTCGCCACCACCCGTTCCATAACGGAACGATAACGAAACATCACGGTTCTGTAACGTAGGCGTTCGGAGCTGCGAAAATATCCTATGTTCCTGGCTCCGTCGGCCCGAGCGGACGATCGGTGGCCGGAGATGGGATGCTGGATCCATGAGCGCTGTTCCTGCCGACGCTGCCGCCGACGCGGAGGCCGCGTTCGGCGGCCTCGTCGTGGAGACGGAGCTCGCCCCCATCCATCGGCTCGGCAGCGGTGCGCTGTCCGCCGTCGAACTGCAACTGCGTGGTCCGGGAGGATCATCGTTGCACGATGCGACCGCTCTGAGCGAGGCCGCCCGGGCGATGCATCAGAAGTCGGAACTGGACCGGATCAAGTGGCGCAGGGCCGGACGGCAAGCCGAGTCGGCGGTTCCGCATCTGGTGACCGTCGATCTCGATTCGCTCGACGAACTCGGCGCGCTCGGGGATCGAGGGGGCCCGACCACGGTCGCTCTCATCACCGAGCAGGCGCTGATCGCCGCCCCTGCCAGGACGCTGCGCACCATTGCGGCGGCGCGCACCGCCGGCATGCTCGTCGCGGTGGACGGTGTGGGAGCGCGTGCTCAGGCCCTCGCGCTGCTGCCGCTCGTCGAACCGGATGTGATCATCACGTCGCCGGCCCTGATCGCGCGTGCGGCCGACGCCTCGACGGCGAGGATTGCCCACGCCGTCGCCGCGTACATCGAATCCAGCAGCGCGGTCGTCATCGCGCAGGGCGTCGATTCGGAACTGCATCGCCGCCGCGCTCTGGGATTGGCCGCCGAATACGGAATGGGCGCGCTGTATCCGACAGTCGGATCGACCGGGGATGCCGCGCAAGCGGATTCGGATGTCGAACCGATATCGCTGCGTCCGCGACGGGCCGTTCCCGGCGGCCCCGAACTCACTCCCTTCGCTCTGGCGTCCGAAGGACGCAGACGCACAAGTAGTTTCAAGCGACTTCTGGTGTCGATGAGCAAGCTGCTCGAGACCAACGCGGTGGGAGCCGGACCGGAGACGATCGTGCTCGGCACCTTCCAGCGCGCCGAGCACTTCACCCCGACCTCCCGGGTTCGATGGGCGCAGCTCGCCGAGCAGGTCGCCTACACCGGGGTCTACGGCGTCGGAATCGATCCCTACGTCGACTCCGCGGTACACCACGCGCCGTTGGACCCGAACGATCCGATCGTCGACGAATGGAACGTCGTCGTCCTCGGTCCGCACTTCGCGTGCGTACTCGCCGCGCTCGACATGCACACCGACGCAGCGGATCTCGACCGAGAGTTCCGCTACGTGCTGTCCTACGACCGCGGCACCGTGATCCGGTGCGCCCACAGCATCCTGGCGCGTTTCGAGGGGTGACCCGAGGGAGAGCGGCTCAGGACGAGGGTGGGACCTCCAAGGGGACCGGTCGGGGACGGGACAGGGTCGCGCGCGCCGCGCGGGCGACGGCCTCCCGGTCGTAGGAGACGACGTACTCGAACTCCCGCTCGCCGCCGGCCGTTCGACGGTGCAGGTCGAGGGCAGAGAGCGCGCACGCGAACGACTCTCCCAGGAGGATGACGTTCCACTCGTCGACGAGGGGATCGTGCGGCTCGATCGGGACGAGGTCCGGGCCCGAGGTGCTCGTGCCGAACCCGACCGCGAAGACCGCGACGTGCGCGAGGGTGTCGGCCATCGACAGCCATCGTCTGCGTGCGGCCCCGGTGAAGTGGTCGTGGTGCTGGAAGGTGCCGAGGGCGATCGTGTCGGGTCCGGCCTCCCCGGCTCGCGCCTCGAGGTCGGCGCTCATGGACACGAGCAGACCCTTGCCGCTCCGCACGCGTTCCCGACCGGCAGACAGGATGCGGAAGGGCGCGGCGGTCGCGTCGTCGAGCGGCGCACTCCAGGTGGGTTCACGGAACAACCCGCCGCGCGGCGACGAAGGGCCGGCTTCACCCTCCGCAACGTGTAGTGCTGTACCGCAACCGAAATCGATACCGTGGGCGAGGGCCGCCTCGCGATGAAGGTCGGAGTCGACGCCCTCGGCGAGAACGACGGAGTTCGTGCGCTCGCAGTGGGCCCGCAACGACAGCAGGGTAGTGGCGGCCCGCAGGTCGGATGCGACGAGCGCCTCGGCCGGTACGACGACCACCTCCGGCTCGACCAGAGCCAGGACGACCGTGGCGCGGGACGCCGATTCCGCGATGCGTACCGCCACGGCGAATCCGCGCTCGCGCACAGCGGCGATCCGGTGCAGGACCGTCGGGGGATCGGCGAACACCTCGTGCTCGTCGACCAGTGCGACGGCATCGCGTCCGGCCACCGGCCTGTGCGCGAGGTCGGTCAACGGCATCACAGCCGCGACGACCGTGCCGTCCACAAGGTCGTGGATCGTGCTCGCGTGCATGACGTGCCGCCTTCCCGCATCACGCGGCGGTCCGTCCGCCGAGCATCACGCCGGACGCGCGCAGGCTCGCAGGATCCGGGGCGTCGTCCGTTGCGGACATCCTGCCAGCCGACACGTCGGTCACGTCGACGGGATCACCGCAGATACAGGCGGACCTTGTCGATCTCGTTGCGCAGCAGGTCGATCTCCTCGGCGGTGGGATCCTCGGTCAGCGTCAGCTCGTCGGAGACCTTCAGATCCCAGCCGGTGGCGGCGCGGACCTGGTCGACGGTGACACCGCGGTGGATGCTGGTCAGTTCGAGTTCGTCGAAGGAATCTTGCCGCGACAGCACGCCCAGACTGGTGAACACCTTCGTCACCCCGCGGCCGCGGGGCATGATGCCGACGCCCGCCTCACGGGCGCGCACCGGGCTCGGGGTCGTGCAGAAGTCCAGTTCGGCGGGGAAGGCACTCGGATCGTGGCGTCGCATGATCACGAACACCTCGCCGGCGTTGGGCATGATCTCAACGGCTCCGCCGCCGCCGGGCAGGCGCACGGTGGGCTTGTCCCAGTCGCCGATGATGCTGGTGTTGAGGCTGCCGTCGCGGTCGATCTGCGCCGCCCCGAGGAACCCGACGTCGACGTTGCCGCCTTGGAGCACGTACCCGAACAGCGACGCCATGGACACCACGGATTCGGCGCCGGAGACCACGACGGAGTCGGCGATGCCCTCGGCCATCGCCTCGGGGTGCGCACCGCAGACCCCGGATTCGTAGATCAGCTCGACGTCGGGGTTCGACGTGCGGGCGGCGAGGTCGACGGCGAGGGTGGGCAGACCCACCCCGGCGAAGACCCGGGCCTTGCCGGCCAGGGCCCGCGCGGCGACGGAGACGATCAGTTCGGTGGTGGAGAAGGTTTCGGTGGTGGTCACTTTCGGCTCCCGTAGTCGACGGTCCCGGAGGGGCGCGGCGCGACCTCGAGGTCGGCCCAGTACTCTTCGCCCAGTTTCTCGAGGTATTCGGCGTGATCGGCGGTGGTGAGGACCCATTCCTTCAACCAGGTGCGCAGTTGCTGGGGGTCCTTGCTGATCGCGGTCCATCGGCGGTAGAACGCGCAGTCGCGGTCGTAGTAACCCTGCGCGTAGGAGGGGTGCGCTCCGCGCGGGCTCAGCACCACCGCGTCCACCGCGTGCGAAGGGACGAGGGTGCGGCTGGGATCGGAGCGGATCACGTCGTCGTCGACGATCTCTTCGACCACCACGATGGCCTTCTTCGCAGCGTAGACCGCTTCCTGCTGCACACCGGCGATGCCCCAGATCTGGACGTTGCCGGAGCGGTCGGCGCGCTGCGCGTGGATGATCGTCACGTCCGGGTTCAGCGGAGGCACAACGTAGACGCTGCCGCCGCTGAAGGGATCCTCGACGAGCCGGATGTTCGGGTTGATCCTCGGCAGGTCGCTGCCGGCATACGAGCGCAGCGGGAAGAAGGGCAGCCCGGCCGCGCCGGCCTGATAGCGGCAGACCATGCCGTAGTGGCTGTACTCCTCGACCTCGAGTGCGACGGGGTCGTGGCTCTCGATGCGCCGGCGGATCTCGTACAGCGACCCGGCCGAGCCGCTGGCGAAAAACGAGGCGACGAGCTTCGACACGCAGTCGGCGGCGATGAGCTGATCGGAGATGATGTCGGGGGTCATGCGGCACAACGTCAGGTCGCGCCTGCCCTGCCGGATGATCTCGTGCGCCGCGGCGAACGGGATGAGGTGCGAGAAACCCTCGAGGGCAACGGTCATGCCGTCCTCGACATAGGTGGCGATCGCCTCGCGCAGGGTCATGAGTTTGTCCGGCATACCCGGTCGTCCTCCGTGTGGTCGGTAATTCGGTGTCGGATATCAGGCGCCCGCAGGCGCAATAATCGACGGGTGGAGATCCAGCAGGTGAAGGCGTTCCTGGCGGTGGCGGAGGAACTGCATTTCGGTCGCGCGGCGCAACGGCTGCACATGGCCCAGCCGCCGCTCAGCCGCACGATCCGCAGGCTCGAGAAAGAACTCGGAGCCGAACTCTTCGAACGCAACACCCGCAGCGTGCGGTTGACGGAGAGCGGTCGCGCGCTCGTGGAGCCGGCCCGGAACATCCTCGACGCCTGCCGGCTCGCCGAGATGGCGGTGACCGCCGCGGGGTCGGGTCAGACCGGCAGGGTCCGTATCGGTTTCGCCGGTTCGTCCTCGCACTATCTCGTGGGCCGGTGGGCGAAGCTCGTGCGGCGCACTCATCCCGGTATCGAATTCGTGCTCGACAGTTCGGCGTACGCGAGCGAGGCGCTCAACAAGCTGGCCGCGGGCAAGCTCGACATCGGCATCGTGCGCCTGTTGTTCTTCCCACCGGGGATCGCGTCGCGCGTCGTGGCCCGAGAGAACCTCGTCGTGGCGCTGCCCAAGGAGCACCCGCTCGCCGACCGTGAGCAGGTCCGGCTCGAGGACCTCGCGCACGAGGCGTGGGTGATGCTGCCCGCCGAACCCGGATCGATGCTGCGCGAGCTGTTGCTCCGTATCGCCCACGATGTCGGATTCACGCCCAGAATCGTTCAGAGCGCCCCGGATTCGCTGTCGCTGATCGCCCTGGTCTCGGCCGGGGTGGGATGTTCGATGACGGTCTCGTCGGTCGCGGCGAACGTCATCAACCCCGAGGTCGTGTTCGTTCCTCTCGCAGATCATCCCGAGCCGCTCGACGTGCGGCTCGTGTGGCGGGAGGACGACGACAGTGCCGCGCTGCGGGAGGTTCTCCGCCTCTCCGAGGAAGCGCTGCCGACTCCGGATTGACCGGGGCCGGCCGGCGACTGCGCCGGCCGGCCCCGAGTGCGAGCGATCCGTCCTAGGCATGGACGCGATCTCGTGGGGTGTCGTCGGTTCCCGGAGTACGGCGGTCGTGCTCGGCCGCCTCCGACTGCTCGAGGGCGAGTTCGTCGGCGTCGGACTTCTCGGCGACCGAGGGTGCCTTCGGGTCGTATCCGGTGCGCTCGAGCAGTGCCAGGGTGCACACGAGGGAAACCGCTGCGTAGCAGGCCGCCGCGATGGCCACGCCGGTGACGTCACCGGACGAGTTGAGCAGGTACTGGGCGAGAACCGGGGTGCCACCACCGACGATCAGCGAGCACAGCTGGTAGGCGAGCGACAGGCCCGAGTACCGGATGTTTGCAGGGAAGGCGCGGGCCAGGATGCCGGCGATCGCGCCGTAGAACATCGAGTGCGGAATTGTCGCGAGGCACATACCGATCACGGCGACCGCGAAGGTCTCGGTGCGGATCGCGAAGAACATCGCCGGCATGAGGAACAGCTCCGGGACGATCATCAGGAGCATGGCCCTGCGCATGTCGATTTTCGACACCAGCACGGCACCGAACGGCTGCACGATGAACTGCACGACGAGGGCGATGGCGATGATCGCGAGGAAGGTGCCGCGCTCGTAACCGAGTTCGCTCGTCGCCCACGACAGCGCGAAGGTGTTCTTGAAATAGGTCACCTGGGCGAGGGGCAGTGCACCGGCGCCGAGCAGGACCAGGACCCAGTGCTTGCGCAGCACTTCCTTGATCGGGAGCTTGACGGTCTTCTTGCGTGCCAGAACGGCTTTCATCGCGTCCGATTCCTCGAGCTCGAGGCGGATCACCATGCCTATGACGACCAGCACGCCCGACAGCAGGAACGGGATGCGCCAGCCCCACATCATGAACTGCGGGGTGGGCAGCGCTGCGAGGAAGAAGAAGGCCATCGTCGACAGCAGGTTGCCGGCGGGCGAACCCTGCTGCGCGAACGCCGAATACAGGATTCCCTTGCCCTTCGGGGCGTTCTCGCTGGCGATGAGGACGGCGCCGCCCCATTCGCCGCCGACCGCGACGCCCTGCACGATGCGCAGGAAGACCAGCAGGACCGGCGCCCACATTCCGATCTGCGCGTAGGTGGGGAGCAAACCGATGCCCACCGTCGCGATGCCCATCATGACGAGCGTGATGACGAGGGTGTTCTTGCGTCCGAGGCGGTCTCCGAGATGGCCGAAGATGACGCCACCGAGTGGGCGGGCAAGGAAGCCGGCCCAGAGGGTGACGAACGCGAGGAGGGTCGCGACACCGCTCGAGAGTTCGTCCGAGAAGAAGACCTGGCCGAACACCAGCGCGGCGGCCGTGCCGTAGATGTAGAAGTCGTACCACTCGATGGTGGTGCCGATGAAGGAGGCGATACCGGCCTTGCGGGCCTTCCTCGCGATCTCCTGATCGGTGGGTGTGGACGAACTCATGCGCCCTCCGTCTGCTACGCCCCCGGACGAAGCGGGTGGAATGTGGTCTGCGTCTCAACAGAGAGTGGCAGGGCTCGGATTTCCAGTCCAATACCCAATAGGACTCGAATCGATACCGCAGAGGTATTACTGAGGAGTCCGTGTTCGTCCTGGTAGACATGCAGCGACGCCGGATGGGGGAACCGCGAACGCGAAAGGACATCAGGTGACGAGCGACCGAACCGATCGGACCGAGGTGGAGGTTTCCGCCGGCCTGCCGCTGGAGGGCATCACTGTGGTGAGCCTCGAACAGGCGGTCGCCGCGCCCCTCGCGACGCGCCATCTCGCAGACCTCGGAGCCCGTGTCGTCAAGGTCGAACGCGTCGGCGACGGCGACTTCGCGCGCGCCTACGACGGTGCCGTGCACGGCCTGGCCGCACACTTCGTCTGGCTCAACCGCGGCAAGGAATCGTTCGCGGTGGATCTCAAGGCTCCCGAGGGCATCGATGCGGTGAAGGCGCTGATCCGCGGTGCGGACGTCTTCTTGCAGAATCTCGCTCCCGGCGCGGTGGAGCGTCTCGGACTCGGTGCCGACGACCTGCGTGCCGACCACCCGGAACTGGTGGTGGTCAACATGTCCGGTTACGGCACCGACGGACCGATGCGCGACCGCAAGGCCTACGACATGCTCGTGCAGTCCGAGACCGGCCTGTGCTCGATCACCGGCACGCCCGAGACTGCGGTGAAGACGGGCATCCCCACCTCGGACATCGCCGCGGGCATGTATGCGCTCACCTCCATCCAGGCGGCGCTGTTGCGCCGGCACCGCACGGGCGTCGGCGCGACGATCGACGTGTCGATGTTCGACGCGACCGCCGAATGGCTCGGTTATCCGATGTACCTGCAGATGTATCAGGGGCGGCAGGTGCCGCGGATGGGTTTGTCGCACACGTCGATCGCGCCGTACGACAAATACCCCACCTCGGACGGCGAGATCCTCATCGGCGTGCAGAACGACCGGGGCTGGCGCACGCTCACCGATGTGCTCGGCATGCCCGAACTGGGCGATGATCCGCGCTACGCCACCAATCTCGAGCGGGTGCGTCGCCGCGAGGACGTCGATGCGCTGGTCGGGCAGGCCACCAAGCAATTCACCAGTGCGGAGCTCGACGGCAAGCTCGCCGACGCCGGTGTGCCGGCGGCGCAGCTGCGGGATCTGCGCGGGCTCATCGAGCACCCCCAGCTCTCGACGCGCGATCGCTGGCGTGAGGTGCAGACCGAGGCGGGGACGGTGCGTGGCATCCTGCCGCCGATGAACTTCCGCGACGTCGAACTGCCGATGGGCGCGGTGCCGGGGCTCGGTCAGCACACCGACACGGTGCTCGCCGCTCTCGGGCTCACCGACGAGCAGATCGCGGGCCTGAAGAAGGCCGGCATCGTCGGCTGATCCGCCCTGTCTCGTCCGCTCATCAAATGTGCGGCCATAGCGTCCGGTGCTTATAGGTATCCGAAGCGACTGGCATCGTCGATTCTGATGGATCCGCGCTGCTCAAGGATTGACGATCCCCGCCGGGTACCGAAAAATGGCCGTACAAACACTCGTTCGACGAGTGCGGGTCCGCGATGACCCGATGGGCAAGGAGGCGGCGATGTACGGATCCGGCGACCGTGACTGGGTGGTCGCGGCGCGGTGCCGCGGGGTGGACACGTCGATGTTCTTCCCTCAGCCCGAGGACGGCCGTGGTGCGGTGCTCCGGGCCGAGCGGCAGGCGAAGGAGGTCTGTCGCTCCTGTCCGGTGATCGACGCGTGCCGAGTGCACGCCGTGCGCACCGGAGAGACGCACGGCGTGTGGGGCGGCATGAACTACGCCGAACGGCGAGCGTTCGAACGTGCGATGAAACTCGGTCGCCTCCAGTCGGTCTGACGCTGTCAGCCGACATTGGTGACGGGGATCAGACCACCGGTGACGGAGGCGCCCGCATCGGAGATCAGGAACTCGATGACCTTCGCGATGTCGGCCGGCTTCGACCAGCGGCTCGTGTCGGCGTCGGGCATCGCGGCGCGGTTGGCCGGGGTGTCGATGACGACGGGCAGCAGCGCGTTGACGCGGATGTGGTCGTCGCGGTACTCGAGCGCCATCGTCTCGACCAGCGCCGACACCGCAGCCTTGGAAGCGATGTAGGGGGCGCCGCCCGGGAAGGGGTTGAGCGTCGCGGCGGTGGAGATGCAGACGATCGATCCACCGCCGCGGCGGATCAGGTGGGGCAGCGCCGCCTGGCTGACGGAATAGGCGGTGCGCAGGTTGAGATCGAGCTGGGAGTCGAGGACCTCGATCGGAGTCTCGTGCACCCGAGGTCCGGAGGTGAAGCCGCCGACAAGATTGACGACGCCGAAGAGGGGAGCGTCGGGGTCGTCGCACGCCAGGTTCAGGGCGTCCTCGAGCTGTTGCTCGTCGGAGACGTCGGCCTGGACGAGTTGGAGGTTCGGATGCGTGCCCACGCGCTCGAGCTCGTCACGGACCAGCCACGGCACCACGACCCGCCATCCGGTGTCGAGGAGATGTTTCGTCACGGCGCTGCCGAGGCCGCCGGTGCCACCACTGACCAATACGGTGCGAGCCATCTGCCGGTATCCCTTTCGAGCGAGCCGTCTGCCGTGCTCCAACCGTACGTCGGTGCGCGAGAGGAACGATACCGCAGATCGGAAATGATGTTCTTTTCTGGTGGGTGGGACGGACGGCCCCTGAGCTGCAGTGACGGGTGGATGTGCTGCCCGCTGAACGACTTCGTACGAAGATCATGACGAACAAACGACGCAAAGTGGAAGGACGGTCGATGACCGACATCGAGGCAGAATTCGTTCACATCGGAGGTCTGCGCGCCTATCTGGCCAGGCCGCTCGGCGGTGCCACCGGAGGAATGCTGCTGCTGCTGCCCATGATCACCGGCATCGACGCCCAGGTCCGCGAGTACGCGCACGACATCGCCGGAACCGGTGTGACCGCGCTCGTCTGGGATCCCTGGCACGGACCGAGCGCCGACGACACCTCGCGCGAGGAACTCGTGGAGTTGATGCGGGGCCTCGACGACGAGAAGTGCCTCGCGGAGATGGCGACCCTGCTCGACCATGCCTTCGGTGAGCTGCGCCTGGAGAAGGTCGGCGTGATCGGATGGTGCCTCGGCGGACGCCTCGCCCTGATCCTCGGCGCCCGCGACACGCGGGTCGCGAACGTCGTGGCCTACCACCCGTCGATCGCGGTGCCGCCCGCCCCGAACCACACGATCGACGCCGTCGAACAGGCAGGTCGCGTCGCTGCACCCGTCATGGTGCTGCACGCCGGCGCCGACACGATCATGAGCGCCGAGACCTTCGCGAACCTGCAGGCGACGCTGCAACAGCGCGAGACCGGCGCGACCATCACCCACGTCTACCCGGGCGCCGAACACGGTTTCTCCTCCCGCGACCGGCACGGCAATCCCGTCAACGCCGACGCCTACGCTGTGTCGTGGCCCCAGGCGTTGAGCTTCATCGGCGACACCGTCCGCTCCTGACGCGTTCGCTAGAAAGTTGGCTTTCCGCTGCGGTGATTGCCGGCAATTGCTGTAGCAGAAAGCCGGTCTTGTAGCGGATGAGCAGAATTTTTCGGGAGAAACGGTTGCACATGCGCACGTGAGGGCCACGATGGAGCGCATGGCGTCGAGCGCGAAACTCGAACAGGTCGTCATCCGCATCGCCGGCGACTCCGGCGACGGCATGCAACTCGCCGGTGACAGGTTCACCGCCGAGGCGGCGGCCTTCGGCAACGACCTTGCCACACAACCCAACTTCCCCGCCGAGATCCGCGCACCTCAGGGCACTCTTCCCGGGGTCTCGAGCTTCCAGATCCAGATCGCCGACCACGACATCCTCACCGCCGGCGACCGGCCCGACGTGCTGGTCGCGATGAACCCGGCGGCCTTCAAGGCCAACGTCGGCGACCTGCCCCGAGGCGGCACCGTCATCGTGAACAGCGACGAGTTCACCAAACGGAACCTGAGCAAAGCGGGCTACGACGCCGATCCGCTCGGTACCGACGCCGTGCAGCATCTGACCGTCCACGCCCTGCCGATGAGCACCCTCACCGCCGGAGCCGTCGAACCCGCCGGTGTGGGCAAGAAGGACGCGCAGCGCTCGAAGAACATGTTCGCGCTCGGTCTCCTGTCGTGGATGTACGGGCGGCCGATCGCGCCGGTCGAGACGTTCCTCGAGCGCAAGTTCACGTCAAAACCCGACATCGCGCACGCGAACGTCCTCGCCCTGCGCGCCGGCTGGAACTACGGGGAGACCACCGAGACGTTCGCCACGACCTACGAGGTGGCCCGCGCGTCGCTGCCACCCGGCACGTACCGGCAGATCACCGGCAACACCGCCCTCGCCTACGGTCTCCTCGCGGCGGGTCGCGCGGCGGGGATGGACGTCTTCCTCGGCACCTACCCGATCACGCCGGCCTCCGACATCCTCCACGAACTGAGCAGACTCGGACGCTTCGGAGTGCACACCTTCCAAGCCGAGGACGAGATCGCGGGTATCGGCGCCGCGATCGGCGCGTCCTACGGTGGCGCGCTCGGGGTCACGAGCACGTCGGGTCCGGGAATCGCCCTGCAATCCGAGGCCATCGGTCTGGCGGTGATGACCGAACTGCCGCTGATCGTCGTCGACGTCCAGCGTGGTGGACCGTCCACGGGCCTTCCGACGAAGACCGAACAGGCCGACCTGATGCAGGCGATGTTCGGCCGCAACGGCGAATCGCCCGTCGCGATCGTCGCTCCGCAGTCACCCGCCGACTGCTTCGACGCCGCACTCGAAGCCGCGCGCATCGCCATCACCTACCGCACCCCGGTCATGCTGTTGTCCGACGGTGCGATCGCCAACGGATCCGAACCGTGGCGGATCCCCGACATCGACGACCTGCCCCGCATCGATCCGCGCTTCGCCGCGTCGCCGGGTGACGACGATCCCGGCTACCTGCCCTACGCCCGCCACGCCGACACCCTCGCGCGCGACTGGGCGATACCCGGCACCGCAGGTCGCGAGCATCGGATCGGCGGACTCGAGAAGGCCGACGGCACCGGCGACATCTCGTACCACCACACCAACCACGAGCTGATGACCCGACTGCGGGTCGCGCGGGTGGCCGGCATCGACGTCCCGGATCTCGACGTCGACGACCCCACCGGCGACGCCGAGGTGCTCGTGCTCGGCTGGGGTTCGTCGTACGGGCCGATCGGGGAGGCCGTGCGTCGCGCCCGGCGAGCGGGGCATGTCGTCGCCCGCGCGCACCTCCGGCACCTGGCGCCGATGCCGAAGAATCTCGGCGACGTGCTCGGCCGCTACCGGCGCGTGCTGGTCCCGGAGATGAACCTCGGTCAGCTGTCCTTCCTGCTGCGGTCGCGGTTCGATGCCGACATCCAGCCGGTGACGAAGGTATCCGGCATGGCGTTCCGCGCCGACGAACTCCACGACGCCATCGAAGCCGAGTTCGCCGGAACACTCGCCGACACCGAACGATCCCGGACGCCGGCCGCGGTCGCCTCGTCGACGAAACTCGACCCGACAGCAGAGAGGGCACGAGCATGACCGGACTCCTCGGCCACGATCTCGGACTCCGCCCGCACACCGACGCACTCGACGGTGTGCCCCGGACGGACGACCCGCAGAAGGCGAAGGACTTCACGTCCGACCAGGAAGTGCGGTGGTGTCCGGGTTGCGGCGACTACGTCATCCTCGCGACGGTCCGCAGCCTGCTGCCCGAATTGGGTGTCCGGCGTGAGAATCTCGTGTTCGTCTCCGGTATCGGATGCTCGTCGCGCTTCCCCTACTATCTCGACACCTACGGTGTGCACTCGATCCACGGACGCGCCCCGACACTCGCGACCGGTCTGGCGGTGACGCGTCCGGATCTGTCGGTGTGGGTCGTGACCGGCGACGGCGACGCCCTGTCGATCGGCGGCAACCATCTCGTCCACGCCCTGCGTCGCAACGTGAACATGCGGATCCTGTTGTTCAACAACCGGATCTACGGCCTGACCAAGGGGCAGTACTCGCCGACCTCGGAGGTCGGCAAGGTCACCAAGTCCTCACCCGGTGGGTCGGTCGACGCGCCGTTCAACACCCTGTCGCTCGCGCTCGGCGCCGAGGCGTCCTTCGTCGCACGTGCTCTCGACTCCGATCGCGCCGGACTGACGGAGGTCCTGCGCGCGGCGGCACACCATCGCGGTGCGGCCTTCGTCGAGATCCTGCAGGACTGCCCGATCTTCAACGACGGCTCGTTCGACGTGTTGCGCAAGGACGAAGCGCTGTCGCACCTGATCCCGCTGCGGCACGGCGAACCGATCATCTTCGGCGTCGACGACGAGCGGTGCGTCGTCCGAAAGGGTTTCGGTCTGCGGGTGGCGCAACGCTCCGAGGTGGACGCCGCCGACATCGTCGTGCACGACGCGCACACCGACGACCCCGAATACGCGTACGCGCTGTCGCGGCTGTCGGACCAGGACCTTCGTTACGTCGTCACGGGGATCGTGCGGCAGGTCGGGCGGACGACCTACGACGACGCGGAGCGCGCTCGGGTGCGGACCGCGCGGGAGTCCGGCACCGCCGACCTGCAGCAGTTGCTGCGGGGCGACAACACGTGGACCGTGCCCTGATGCCCGTAGCCGCTACCGTCCTGGCTATTCGCCGCCGCAATTGCTGTGGCGGATGGTCGAAGTCGTTGCGGATCGGGCATGTGTGAACAATTTGTTGACAACAACTTGCTCACGCGCCGTCCTGGGATCATGTCCGAGGAAGGTTTCACCCCACCCGATCCGCGTCGCGAACGCGCCCATCGTGAGTACGCGGGGCTGTTCCGGATCGCCGAACGGCACGGCAGCACTCCCGAACAACGGGCCAGGCAGTCGCACCCCGAGATGCTCGACCCGCTCGGCGCCATCCGTCTCGTCAAACGAGTCGACGCATAACGACGAAACCGACATTGTTCGCGATTTCCCAAACGATTTCGCGCACAACGTCGGTTTCGGCAGGGGCTGTCAGGCCATGAGTGCGGTGAACCGCCAATCCAGCACGGGCGCCGGCTCGGCACCGCCGCGGTTGCCGTTCGCGGCACCGCCGCGGTTGCCATTCGCGGCACCGCCGCGGTGCGCGTAGACGACCGACCGCAGGTTCAGCACGCCACCGCCCTCGGCGAGGGGCTCGGCGGATTCGACGTGCAGGTCGCTGGTGAGGGTGTCGCCCTCCTGCACCGGACCGGTGTGGTCGCACGACTTCCAACCCAGCACCGTCACGAGATTCGGCAGCGCGCGCGTCGCCTGCGAGAAGGCCAGGCCGATGGTGTGGCCGCCGTACACGAGACGACCCGACGCGCCGACCCGCTCGTCGTGGTGCGTCGCCGCGATGTTGAGGCTCAGGCGCGCGAGTTCCGGTGCGCTCGAGACGACATCGCCGCTGGACTGCAGCACGGCACCGGCGAGGGACTTGTCGAAGTGCTCGCCCGGCACCTTCGACCGGTAGACATCCAGATCCCAGTCGGCGGGCGCGGACCACTGCGGTTCGTCCTGCGGTCCGATGGCCGAGAGGTCGTCGGAGTGCACGACGCGGTCGGGGTCGGGGTTCTCGCTCAGCGGCAGCATCGCGCAGCGGTAGAAGTCGAGGACGGTGTTGCCGTCCTGGTCGACGGTATTCATGCGCAGCGCCGCGAGTCCGGTGGGCCTGCGTCTGGGTTTGACCGAATTCTCCTTCAGCCCCACGACTTCGGTGGTGGTGTAGAGAGTGTCGCCGATGTGCGGAAAGCGGCGGAAACGCAGGCCGCGGTAGAAGAGGTTGGCCTTGACGTGGTGCGTGACGAGCGTGGACTGCCCGATCGCGATGTCGGTGACGAAACCGGCGTGCGCGACCGGCCCACCCGCGACGGCGGCCGAGAGGTGCTTGTCGAGCGGAAGGCGCAGGCGGTCACCGAGAATGCTCTGGTGCGCGGCGGCGAGGCCGTCGGTGAGCGTCACGGCGGGGGCGGTGTCGAAGACCTGACCGACGGTCAGTTCGTCGAAATAGGGTCCGCCGACGTACGAGGTGGTCATGGCTTTCAGGCTCCGATCTTCGACAGGGTGCGGCGGGCGGCGACGGCGACGGCCTCGTCGAGCATCTGCCCGTCGAGCTGGGCGGCTCCGGCGCCGCGGTTCTCGGCTTCCTCGAGCGCGGCGAGAACCTTGCGGGCGGCGTCGACCTGATCGTCGGTGGGCGTGAAGGCCGCTGCAGCAGAGGTGATCTGCGCAGGGTGGATGACCCACTTGCCGTCGAATCCGAGATCGGACACCCACTGCACCGAGTGACGGAAGGCGTCGTCGTCGGCGATGCCGAGGAACGGGCCGTCGATCGCCTGGACACCCGCGGCGCGGGCGGCGTGCAGCACGCGGTCCTGCACGTAGAGCCAGTGCTCGGGCGCGGCGGTGCGAGCGCGGCCCAGGGAGGCGCCGAGGTCGGCGTAGCCGATGATCACGCCGGCAACCCGGGGCCCGGCGACGATCTCGTCGATGCGCTGCACGCCGGCGGGGGTCTCGATGAGGGCCTGCACCGGGACGGTCGAATCGCCGAGGATGCGGTCGGCCTCGACGAGGTCGTCGGCGCTCTCGACCTTGGGGATCACGATCGAGGCGAGGGCGTCGCCGAGTGCGGCGCACGTGCGCAGGTCGTCCTCGAACCAGGGCGTGCCGCGTCCGTTGATGCGCACGGAGACGGTGCGTGCGGCGCCGTGTTCGCGGACCAGGGGAGCCACGAGTTCGCGGGCGGCGTCCTTCTGGTCGGCGGTGACGGCGTCCTCGAGGTCGAGGACGACCTCGTCGGCGGCGGAGGCGAGGGCCTTACCGGCTTTGCGTTCGTCGGAGCCGGGGGCGACGAGAACGGCGCGCCGGCGGAGGTGTTGCTCGGAAGACACGGGGACCTCGGGGAGTTCGGTCGGCAATGACGGCGCTAAATGTACGGCCATTGTTGGCGGTATGCCACCCCACGGAGAGGTGTGCTCATAGGAAGGTGCAGTCGTTCGTATCGTCGAAAACTCTGCAATCACGACGTCGAATGACGGTCCTTGCGTTGACAACGTCCGAGCTCGGTCCACAAAATGGCCGTACAAAGTTTGCCGGGTCCGTGTGGCCCGTCCCCAACGAAGGATGCCCCGTGACCTACCTGAACGACGAAGAGACTTTTCTGGTCGAGACCGTCCGCGACTTCATCGATCGGGAGGTCAAGCCGTCGGTGCAGGAGGTCGAGCACGCCAACGAGTACCCCGAGAAGTGGATCGAGCAGATGAAGCAGATCGGCATCTACGGGCTCGCCGTGCCCGAGGAGTACGGCGGCTCGCCGGTGTCGATGCCCTGCTACGTCCAGGTCACCGAGGAACTCGCCCGCGGATGGATGTCGCTGTCGGGTGCGATGGGCGGGCACACCGTCGTCGCCAAGCTGCTGACCCTGTTCGGCACCGAGGAGCAGAAGAGCAAGTATCTGCCCAAGCTCGCCACCGGTGAGATCCGGGCGACGATGGCGCTGACCGAGCCCGGCGGCGGCTCCGACCTGCAAGCGATGACGACGACCGCCAAGCGTGACGGCGACGAGCTGGTCATCAACGGTGCCAAGACGTGGATCACCAACGCGCGTCGCTCGGGGCTGATCGCGCTGCTGTGCAAGACCGACCCCACCGCGCAGCCGCGCCACAAGGGCATCTCCGTCGTGCTCGTCGAGCACGGCCCGGGTCTGACCGTCTCACGCGACCTGCCCAAGCTGGGTTACAAGGGCGTCGAGTCGTGCGAGCTGAGCTTCGATGGCTACCGCATCTCCGCCGACGCGATCCTCGGCGGCGAGCCCGGCAAGGGCTTCGCCCACATGATGAAGGGCCTCGAGACCGGCCGTCTGCAGGTCGCCTCCCGCGCCCTCGGTGTCGCGACCGCTGCACTCGAGGATTCCCTCGCCTACGCGCAGCAGCGCGAGAGCTTCGGTCAGCCGATCTGGAAGCACCAGTCCATCGGCAACTACCTGGCGGAGATGGCCACCAAGCTCACCGCGGCCCGGCAGCTGGCGCGCTACGCGGCGGAGAAGTACGACAGCGGCGAGCGCTGCGACATGGAAGCCGGTATGGCCAAGCTGTACTGCTCGGAGATCGCGATGGAGATCGCCCTGAACGCGGTGCGCATCCACGGCGGCTACGGCTACTCCACCGAGTACGACGTCGAGCGCTACTTCCGCGACGCGCCGCTGATGATCGTCGGCGAGGGCACCAACGAGATCCAGCGCAACGTCATCGCGAGCCAGCTCGTAGCACGCGGCGGACTGTGACGACCGGCCGCTAGGATCGGTCCGTCATGGACTACAAGGTGCGGGAAACGGAACCGGCCTACGCGCAACTCGCGCGCCAGCTCCGGGAGGCCGTCGAGGCGGGACGGTACAGCGACGGCACGCGGCTGCCCACCGAGGCCGAACTCGCCGAGGAACACGGCGTGAGCCGGCAGACGGTGCGTCGCGCCTTCCAGGATCTCGTGGCCGACGGCATCGTCTACCGTGTTCCCGGCCGCGGCACCTTCGCGAACGAGTCGGGCCGGCGTTATCGGCGCCAGCTCGGCTCGATCGAGGATCTGCTCGCTCTGTCGGCCGACACGGTCATGCAGATCGTCTCGCCGTTGCGGCGCGGGGTCGACATCGATGCGGCGAGCCGGCTCCGCCTCGACACCGACGTGCTGTACACCGCGGTCTTCAAGCGTCTGCACGACGGAATCCCCTTCGTACTCACCACCGTTCATCTGCCCGAACCCGTCGCCGCGCACGTACTCGACTCGCCGGAGCTCCAAGCGGGTGCGTCCAGCCGGAACACGATGATCGGCCTGCTCGAACCCCATCTCGACAGTCCCATCGTCGAAGCCGCACAGTCCATCACGGTCGCGCTCGCCACCGAACAGGTGGCGACCGAACTGAATTGTGAAGTAGGACATCCCTTGCTGCGCGTCGACCGGTTGTACTCGAACGACGATGGCGTGCCCACCGAGTTGTCGGTGAGTTACTTTCTGCCCGAGCACTACACCTATCGCGTCACCCTCAGGCGAGCCGGTCTCTGACCGTCGCCGCACATCGACAGGAGCAACAATGCGGGTTCTCAACGGAATCGACGAGGTCGAGAAGGCCGTCGGCGAGCACCTCGGCTACAGCGATTGGCTCGAGATCGACCAGAAGCGCATCGACCTGTTCGCCGAGGCCACCGGTGATCACCAGTGGATCCACGTCGACCCCGAGCGTGCGAAGGACGGCCCGTACGGCAAGACCATCGCCCACGGTTACCTGACCCTGTCGCTGCTGCCGGTGCTCGGCACCCAGATCTTCTCCCTCGAGGGCCTGAAGATGAAGGTCAACTACGGCAGCAACAAGGTTCGCTATCCCGCGCCGGTCCCCGTCGGCTCGCGGATCCGTGCCGGCGCCGAGTTCACATCGCTCGAGCGCACCGCCAAGGGTGCGAACCTCGTCGTCGGATACACCATCGAGATCGAGGGTGGAGCGCGTCCGGCACTGGTCGCCGAGACGGTGGTCGTTCTCGTCCCCTGATCGTCAGGAGATCTCGATCCGGAGGATGCGGTCGTCGTCGTCGGTCGGGCTGCCGCGACCGTCCCGATTGGACGTCGTCAGCCACAGTGAGCCGTCCGGCGCGGCGACGACGGTCCGCAATCGTCCGTACTCGCCGACGAAGAAGTCGGTCGCGGTGACTGCGGTGTCCTGCACATCAGTATCCGGGATATCGATGCGCCAGAGGCGTTCTCCGCGCAGGCCTGCCATCCACAGGCTGCCGTCGAACCATGCCAGGCCCGACGGCGACGCCTGCGAGACCGGCCAGGTGAGGACCGGATCGACGAATTCGCCGGAGCCCCCTGCCCCTTCGGTCACGGGCCAGCCGTAGTTCGCACCGGCCGTCACGAGATTCAGCTCGTCGACGTCGTTCTGCCCGAACTCCGACGCCCACAACCGTCCCCGGTCGTCGAATGCGAGTCCCTGCACGTTGCGGTGACCGAGCGAGTACACCGGCGACGCCGGATCTGGGTTGTCGGGCGCGGGTTCGCCGTCGCCGGTGATGCGAAGAATCTTGCCGCCGAGTGATTCCGGATCCTGGGCGAGTTCGCGCTCGCCCGCCTCGCCGGTCGCGACGTACAGCATCCCGTCGGGACCGAAGATCATCCGCCCGCCGTCGTGGATCCGTCCGGCCGGGATACCGTCGAGGATCACCTCCGGTTCGGCGAGCGTGGTGCCGTCGAAAACGGCTCGGAGTACCCGGTTGTCGCTGCCGGTTGTCACGTACAGGTACACGAAGCGGTCGGTGTCGAAGGTCGGCGACACCGCGATTCCCAGCAGTCCCGATTCGCCCTGCGCGAGGGTCTCTCCGACGCGACCGACCTCGCGGACCTCGCCGTCGGTGATCTCGACGATCCGGCCGGTGTTGCGCTCGGTCACCAGTGCAGAACCACCGGGAAGAAAAGCAACTCCCCACGGAGTGTCGAGACCGGACGCGACGGTGCCGGTCACGCGCGGAGTACCTGTCCCGGGCGTCGAGGGCTCGGTGACGGTACGGCTCACCCCGGCGGGACCCTCCTCGACGGACGGACTCGACGGGGACGCACATGCCCCGAGGTACACGGCTGTTGCTGCGGCGGCCAAGCCGGCGAGAAGTGTCCGCGACATGGGTCGATCCTCTCTTACCGAGGTCCGTTCCGTCGGCGAATTCCCGGCGCTCGGAGTCAGGACGAGAACGCGAGCCGGACCTGGGTCTTGCCGAGCACCCGCCGGTCGTCGACGGATACGGTGATATCGATCCGTGCGGTGCGCTCCGCCTCGTCGAGGTGGCCGACCTTCGCAGACACCGACAGGACGGCACCGTGCATCGGGTCGACCACAACGGGTCGCGTGAACCGTGTCTCGTAGGAGACGACCACGGTGGGATCGCCGAGCCGTTCCGTGAGGGTCTGCAGGGCGAGGGCTGCGGTGAGCATTCCCTGGCAGAGCACGCCGGAGCCCTTCGCCGGCTGCGACGACGTCGTCGTAGTGGATCGGGTTGAAGTCGCCCGAGGCACCGGCGTAGCGGACCAGATCGCTGCGGGTCACCGTCAGTTCGGTCTTCGCGATGACCGCACCGACCTCGAGTTCGTCGAATCGTATTGCGGTGCCGAGTGTCATGCGTCGTCTCCTCGGTGAAGCAGTGTCGAAGTGACTACCGCGACCAGATCGTCCGTGTCGTCCCGGATCTCGCAGATCGTGGACAGGATGTGGTTGCCGGCGCGTTCGGTGACCTCCGTGATGGTGAGCGTCGCGGTCAAATCGTCGCCGGCCACGATCGGGCGCCGGTGCTCGACCTTCTCCGACCCGTGCACCACCCGGTGCAGCTCGAGACCGGTACCCGGCGTCTCCGGAAGCTGTGTCACCGACGGACTCTGGACGACGGTGGTGAAGGTCGTAGGAGCCACGACATCAGGGAAGCCGGCGGCCCGGGCTGCCTCCGGGTCGAGATGGATCGGATGCGTCGATCGGACGGCGCGGGCGAATTCCCGGATCTTCTCCCGGCCGACGAGATAGGACGTCGGCGGAAAGATGCGTCCGGCAAGGTCGGGGTTCAGCGGCATCAACGCAGCGTAGCGACGTACGGGGAGGATCGGTGTCGTGTTCGTGACCTACACGCCGAATTCGAGGTGATCGTGTGGGGACCGTCTCGGGATCACGTGTTGCACCCTCGTGCCGCGACCTTCCATCGCTCGACTACCGCGTCGCCGGAGACCGTGATCAACTCGTCCGCGAGGTTCACGGCATTGCACACGTGGTTGGGGATCACCCGCACCCTGTCGCCGAGTTGTGGGCGGGTCGATGCCTCCGGCCACTGCACCGTCGCGTGATGCTCCGACAGTGCGGTGATGCGCGCGTCCGGTTCCCCGAGGATGCGTCCGTACCCCGTGGCCCACGCGGCTCGATCGGCGCCGAGCGCCTTGGAACCGGCATCGAGCACGATCACCTCGTCGCGAGCGGAAACGACGGTCGCCAGGGCGGTCAGCGCGATGTCGGATTCGCTCACCGCGCCGAGTTCGAGTTGCTGCGCATCACCGAAGACGTACACGCCGGGACGCAACTCGGTTGCAACCGTGGGCACGTCGAGATGTGCCGTGGGGGAGGAACCCCCACTGATCACGGTCGGCTCGATCCCCGCTGCTCGTAGCGACGCCGCTGCTGCCGCCAGTGCGTCGGCTTCCTCCCGTGCTGCGCTGTCGGGCGCGTCGGGTGCGTACGAGTGGCCGGGGAAGGTGAAGACGCCGCGCACGTCGAGGCCCGCCTCGCGGGCCGCCGACGCCACGGTTCCGGCCTGTTCGGGCAACACGCCGGTGCGGTGGTGCCCGCTGTCGATCTCGACGAGCACCCCGATCGCGGTGCCGGCGTGCTCGACGAATTGCCGGGCTCCGGTCGCGGAATCGATCCCGACCGTCAGGCGCACCCGGTCGGTCAACGCGCGCAGCCGTGCACCGCGGGCAGCGTCGACCCACAGCGGGTACGCGACGAACAGGTCGTCGAAGCCCTCGTCGGCGAAGACTTCGGCTTCGGAGACGGTCGCGACCGTCAGGCCGCGGGCTCCCGCACCGAGCTGGCGTCGTCCGATCTCGGAGCACTTGTGCGTCTTCGCGTGGGGTCGCAGCGACAGGCCTCGTGAGGCGGCGGACTGCGCCATCCGCGCGATGTTGCGGTCGAGGATGTCGCGGTCGACGAGCAGTGCCGGGGTGATGTCGAGGTCCATGGCCGAACCGTAGACCGTCGGAACCGGGAATTTAGAGAGTGCGCGGCCTCTTTTTCATGTACCCTCGCGCCATGAGTGGTGTGGATCACAATTACGGGGATTTCGATGTCATCGTCCGAGGTGGTCTCTGGTTCGACGGGACGGGCGCACCCGGCGTCGTCCGCAACCTCGGTATCCGCGACGGAGTCGTCGTCACCGCGACCTCCGACGACCTTCCTGCCGGCCCGAACACCGAGGTCGTCGACGCGCACGGCCGCTGGGTGATGCCGGGCTTCGTCGACACCCACACCCACTACGACGCCGAAGTGCTCGTGGGTCCGGGTCTGTCCGAGTCGGTGCGGCACGGCGTCACGACCGTGCTCATGGGCAACTGCTCGATCTCGACGGTCTTCGTGCCGCCGGTCGACGCTGCCGACCTGTTCAGTCGCGTCGAAGCACTCCCGCGCGAGCACGTCCTCTCAGCCCTCGAGAAGTCCAAGACGTGGAGCACGCCCCGCGAATACATCGAGGCGCTGAACAAGCTTCCGCTCGGCCCGAACGTGACGGCCTTCGTGGGACATTCGGACGTCCGCGCGTCGGTGATGGGGCTCGGACGCTCTACCGAGTCGGCGAACCGACCGACCCGGGCCGAACTCGCCGAGATCGACGCCCGCATCGAGGACGCCCTCGACGCGGGCTTCCTCGGCGTGTCGACGATGACGAACCCGTGGGACAAGATGGACGGCGACCGCTATCGCTCGCGCACCCTGCCGTCGACCCACGCGTCGTGGTCGGAATTCCGCCGCCTGCACAAGATCCTGCGCCGACGCGGTCGCACCCTGCAGGCCGTGCCGAACCTCAACACCAAGTACGACGTCGTGTTCTTCGCCCTCGCCGGCACGGGCATCGGGCGCAAGCCGATGAAGACGTCGGTGCTCGCAGCGGCCGACACGAAGGCCGAACGGTGGGTCAACCGCATCTTCGGTCCGATTGCATTCGCGGCCAACCGGATCGGCAAGGGTGCCTTCCGCTGGCAACACCTGCCCACGACCTTCGAGGTGTACTCCGACGGCATCGACCTCGTCGTCTTCGAGGAGTTCGGATCAGGCCGTGCCGCACTGCATCTGCAGGACGAACTCGTCCGCAACGACCTGCTGCGCGACGAGGCCTACCGCCGCTGGTTCCGGCAGGACTTCGAGAAGAAGTTCTCACCGCGCGTGTGGCACCGCGATTTCGACGACACCCGGATCGTCGAATGTCCCGACGCCTCGCTCGTCGGCCGGTCGATCGGCGACGTCGCGCGCGAGAGGAAGCTGCATCCTGTCGACACCTTCCTCGACCTCGTCGTCGAGTACGGCAGGAAGTTCCGGTGGCACACCGTGATCGCCAACGACCGAAGCAAGGTCGCCGACCGGCTCATCCGCACGCCCGGCGTCACCGTCGGGTTCTCGGACGCCGGCGCCCACCTGCGGAACATGGCCTTCTACAACTTCGCGATCTGCCTGCTCCGCCGCGTCCACGACGCCGAGAAGGCGGGCAGGCCGTTCCTCCCGCTGCCCGAAGCCGTCCACAAGCTCACCGGCGAACTCGGTGACTTCTACGGAATCGACGCCGGCCACCTGCGGGTGGGCGACCGCGCCGACTTCGTCGTCGTCGATCCTGCCGGACTGAACGCCGACGTCGATGCCTATCACGAGTCGCCGCTCGAGGAGTTCGGCGGAATCCGCCGCATGGTCAACCGCAATGACCGCGCGGTGACGGCGACGGCGGTCGCCGGCCGGGTGGTCTTCCGCGACGGCGAGTTCGTGCCCGGTTACGGACATACCGTCGGCACCGGCCGGTTCCTGCGCGCCGGGGTGGAGGAGCGCGGACCCGCGCCGATGCGCATCTCGGCGGGTGAGCCCGTCGCGTGAGTGCATCCGTAGTACGCCGTACCCAGCAGGAGCGCAGGGAGGAGACGATCGGCCGCATCCTCGACGCGACCATCACTGCCCTCGCCGAGCTCGGTTGTACCGCGACCACGATCGGTGAGGTGTGCCGGCGTTCGGGGGTGTCGTCGGGTGGGGTGTTCCGGCACTTCCCCACGCGACTCGACCTGATGATCGCGGCGGCCGACGCCGTCCGGGAACGCCAGTTCGCGAACTTCGAAGCGGGTCTCGCGGCGCTCGGTGACGAGCACGCGGACATCTCCGAGTCGCTGCGGGTGTGCCTCGAACTGCTGCGCACCGCCTGCCGGGCCCCGATGAACGCAGCCTGGTACGAACTGCTCGGCGCGGCGCGCACCGACCCGGCGTTGCGGGAGCATCTAACGCCGATGGCCGAGCGCTACCACGCCCAGATCGTCGATCTCGGCAGGTCGCTGCCTGTCGCGGCACGGTTCCCGGCCGACGTCTTCGACACCCTCCTGCTGTCGCTCGTGCACATGTTCGACGGCGAAGCGCTGGCGTCGACGGTGCATCCGCAGCCGGAACTCGAGGTGCGACGGATCGAACTGATGGCCCGGATGTTGGCGCTCGTCACATCTGACATAAGTTCGAATAATGAGCAATAGTGGATCTGCTCCTCAGTGGTTCGTCGACGCCCTGGCCACGCCCGTCGAGACCGGGAAGGTCGAGGCAGCCGGTGCGACCATCGCCTACCGGGCGTGGGGCGAATCCGGTCTGCCGGGCATCGTGCTGGTCCACGGCGGCATGGCGCATTCGGGGTGGTGGGACCACATCGGCCCGCAGCTTGCCGCCGGACGTCGTGTCGTCGCGCTCGATCTGAGCGGTCACGGCGACAGTGACCACCGCGAGCACTACACCCTGGAAGCGTGGTCCGCGGAGGTCGTCGCTGCGGCCCGCGCCGGCGGTATCAGCGGTCCACCGGTCCTCATCGGTCACAGCATGGGCGGGATCGTCTCGTTCGCCGCCTCACATCTCCACGGCGACGAACTCGCCGGTGTGGTGATCATCGATTCGCCGATCCGCGACATGACGCCCGAGGAACTCGAGATGCGCGCGAAGGCCGTCGCGAACGCCGGACCGCCGAAGGTGTACGCCGCGGCGGAGGACGCCGTCGCCCGATTCCGCCTCGTGCCGCCGCAGGACGACGCCGAACCCTACGTGCTCGAGCACATCGCCCGCGGATCGCTGAAGCAGGTCGACGGCGGCTGGTCGTGGAAATTCGACAATCTCCGCATGGGACGTGAGGGGCGCCGTAGCCTCGAGGCGATGAGTCCGGGATGCGCCGTCGCCTACTTCCGCTGCGAACGCGGCATCATCGACGACGCGCTCTACGGGCGGATGGTCGACAATCTGGGTCCTGATGCGTTGTTGATCGATCTTCCGGCCTCGGGCCACCATCCGATGATCGATCAGCCGCTGGCCGTCGTCGCCGCCGCCCGGACGCTGCTGGCAGCCTGGGGGAGATGACCGCATGAATCCGCTCCGACCGGTCGCCGTCCGTATCGGAGCGTTGCCGTGGTTGCCGCGGTATTCACAGCCGATCATCGCGGTGGACAAGACCATCCAACGGGCCACGCGCGGCAAGGTCACCCTGCTCGCGATCGCGGGACTGCCCTCGCTCGTGCTCACCGTGAAGGGCCGCAAGAGCGGGGTGCCGCGGTCCACACCGCTGCTGTGTGTGCCGCACGACGGGGGATGGCTCGTGGTGGGGTCGAACTGGGGACACCCGAAAGCCCCGTCCTGGGCGATCAACCTGCGCGCGGCCGACCAGGCGCAGGTGCTGTACGACGGGCACGAGCACGCGGTGTCGGTGCGGATCGCGGAGGGCGACGAACGCGCGCGGCTGTGGCAGGTGCTGCTGCAGACGTGGCCGAACTACGCGCTGTACGCGAAGCGCACCGACCGGGTGCTCCCCGTCTTCGTACTGACGCCGCTCGAGTCCTGATCGCAGGTCAGAGCGGGCGGTCGGCTTCCTCGACGCTCACCGGCCTCCGCCGTTCGCGCAGCAGGTGCCGCGCCGCCCAGTCGAGCCAGAACCCGAGGAAACCGATCACGACGATCACGGCCATGACCTGGTCGTAGGCGAGCTGGTCGCGGGCGTTGAGGATCTGGTAGCCGAGACCGGACCGCACGCCGAGCATCTCGGCGGGGACGAGCACGACCCACGCGATACCGAGACCGACCCGCAGACCGGTCTGCACCTGCGCGCGGATGGCCGGCAGGACGACGGTGGTGAGCAGTTCGAGTCGCGTCGCACCGAACGAGCGGGCCACCATCAGATAGCCCTGGTCGATGCCGTGCACACCGGCCGCCGTGTTGATGACGATCGGCCAGATCGCGGCGGCGGCGATGAGGAAGAAGACGGGCTGGTGGCCGATGCCGAACAACGCCACGGCGATCGGCGCCCACGACAGCGGCGAGATCATCCGCAGGAACTGCATGATGGGCATCGTCGCGCGCTCGACCAACGGGTTGAGTCCGATCAGCAACCCGAGCGGGATGCCGAGCGTCGCGGCGATCAGCAGACCCACCAGCAACCGCCACAGGCTCGCGAGCGTGTCGGGCAGCAGGACGCCGCGTGCGAACAGGTCGACGATCGCCGGGAAGACGTACTGCGGGGCGAAGTCCCGCACGAGCGAATCCGGCGCGACGAGCACCGTCGTCACCAGCCACCACAAGGCGATCGCGATGACGATGGCGACGGCCTGGGGGACGAGGGGCAGCTGCCGGACGGTGCGGGCCGTCTCCGGCGCCGTGCCGGTCGGGGCGCTCACGAAGGATCGACCTCCTCTGTGCGGGTGAGATCGGCGGGAAGGCCGAAGGCATCGGTGCCGTCGACGCGGGTGAGGGATGTGCGGACGAAGCGGTCGTCGACGAGGTCGTCGTGCACCGTCGCAGGGTCGAGACGAGAGAGGAACCGTGTGTCGCCGTCGACGACGGTGTCGTGCATCGCCTCGATCAGTGCCGCGGTGAAGGTCGGGAAGGGGAACGGCTGGTACCCGATGCGTTGCGGCTGCCACTGCGGGTGCATCGTGCCGGCCTCGCGGTCGGGATAGGTGAGGGCCTTCGTGATCGCGGGCAACGGCTGCGGAAGGTATCCGGCGGACAACATCGCGGCCGCGGCCTGACGGTCGGCGCCGATCTGCAACTGGGCGGAGACCACCGAGTCGGTGAGGGACTGTACGGCGACGGGGTCGCGTTCGATCAGGTCCTCGTGCACGAGCAGGGCGCAGCACGCGTGGTCGCGCCACACATCACCGAGGAAACGGTGGATCCGCCCCACCCCGCGGACCTCCGCGGCGGCGTTGAACGGATCGGCGACGGTGAACGCGGCGATCGAGCCGTTCGCCAGGGCCGGGATCATGTCGGACGGACCCATCACGACGAGGCCCACGGTACGGGCGGACTTCGACGGCGCCTCCCGCACGACCGGTGTCAGTCCGTGCGCCCGCAACAGCTGTTGCAGAGCAATGTTGTGGATCGACCACCAGAACGGGATCGCCACCGTCTGGCCTGCGAGATCGCTCAGGTCGGTGATGTGCGGGGCGACCGTCAGCGCCGAGCCGTTGGTGTGGTTCCAGCCGAGGATCCGCACGGAACTACCCAGGCTGTACCGCAACTGGACCGCCATGGGCATGAGCAGGTGCACGACGTCGACGCGCCGGCTGATGAAGGCTTCGGCGAGCGACGCCCAACTGCGGAAGAGCACCGGCTTCGCGGAATCGACGACGCCGGAGGGATACAGGCTCGACCCGTGCGCGACGAGCAGCGGCGCGGCGTCGGTGATCGGCAGGTAGCCGATGCGCAGTTGCCCCGTGCGATTGGCGCGGTCGGTGGTCGCGGTGCGCGCGAGGTCGATCGTGCCGGCAATACCCCCGGCTGCCGCGAGGCCGAGCGCACCGCGCATGAGGGTGCGACGGCTGAACAGACCCGGATCGGTCATGTCGCGGACAGCGACGAATCGCGGTAGTGCGCCAGGATGGCCGGACGCAGCGCGTCGCGGTCGAGCGCCGACATGCCGCCGAGCGCCCATTCCTGCTGCACCACACCCGAACTCCCGAACAGTGCGATGCGGTCGGCGAGTTCGAGCGCCTCGTCGATGTCGTGGGTGACGAGGACCGTCGTGAAACCGAGATCGCGCGCGAGTTCGCCGAGCCACGACCGCAAATCGGAGCGGGTGGCCGGGTCGAGGGCGCTGAACGGTTCGTCGAGCAGCAGCAGTCGCGGACGCACCGCGACGGCGCGGATGACGGCGATGCGCTGGGCCTGACCACCGGACAGCTGGTCGGGGTAGTAGCCGGCGAGCGCGGAGAGGCCGAAACGCTCGAGGAGCGAATCGGCGTAGGCGGTGTCGAACCGCTCGCGGTGCGCGGCGAACCGTCCACCGAAGGCGATGTTCTCGCGCACGGTGAGCCACGGCATCAGGAAGGGCTGCTGGAAGACCATCCCGGTGTGCGGACGGTTGTCGCCCTCGGTGTCGGGCCAGTCGACGGAACCGCGATCGAGGTGATCGAGACCCGCGACGATCCGCAGCAGCGTCGACTTGCCGCTACCGCTGCTGCCGAGCACCACGAGGAACTCGCCGGTCGCGATATCCAGATCCACCCCCTGGAGAACCGGGCTACGACGACCGGCGAAACTCTTGTATCCGTTCGCTATTCGTACTGCGACAGTTCCCACCGCAGCTGTCCTTCCGACGGCGATTGAATGGGCAGGAAGGCCGCCTCACGGAATCGGCGGTTGGTGGCGCTGGCCGTCGCGTATCCGGCACCGCCGCGCAGTGTCGCTTCGAGGCGGGTCGCGGCGACGGCGACGACCGAACCGTCGAGACGCAGGCGGATGAACTCCGCAGGAGCGATCGAGGTGGGATCGGTGGCGAAGCGGTACAGCCGTTCGCGCAGTGACTCGTACTGCGCCGAAAGCTCTTCGTACTCACCGGTGAACTGCTCGCCCAGTCCGTGCAGACGGCCGACGGCCTCAGTGAGCGATGCGCGTGCCATGCCGACGCAGAACGAGGTCTGCAGCATCATGAAGGTGGGCCGGATCGAACCGCAGAAGTTTGCGAGATCCTCGGTGAGGATGTGCGACTGCGGAATCCGCACACCATCGAGCTTCAGCGAGGTCGACGACGTGGCGCCGAGCGCGAGCAGTTCGGGTGAATCCGCGATGGTGATGCCCTCGGCGTCGGCGCGGACGACGGCGACGAGGCGGTCACCGTCGGCGGTGCGGGCCGGGAAGACGATCACCGAGTCGGGAAAGACGTTGGACGCCCAGTGGATCGGGCCGGTGACGGTGATGCCGTCGTCGGTTCGTTCGGCGACGAGGGGGAGCTCGCCGAGACCGGCAAGATGCTTGAGCGCCGCGGCCATGGCGGTGACGCCGATCGTGCGGCCGGACGCGAGGTCGTCCCGGTAACGATCGCGCAGGAACTGCGGTGCGCGATCGATGTATTCGAGCGCCATGCGCTGCGCCCACAGCGAGAAGCCGACGGTGAGCGATTCGGCGGCGACCTCGTCGATGACCGCGACCATCTCGGAGAGACACTCCCCGCTCAGCCCCTTGCGGAGCAGGCCGAGCTCGCCTGTACGGGCGATGTCGGTGCGGATGTCGGTTTCTCCGCGATCGAGAGCAGCTGCGCGATCGCGTACGAACTCTGCGATCGCCGCGCGCTGTTCCTCGCTCGTCCGGTCAATGGCCGCGGTCATCGGATGCTTATCCTTCGAGGGAGTGGAGACGGTCGATGGGCGTGCTGACGACCTCGCGGGCGCGCACGACGGCGGCCTCGTCGGGGGCGTTGTAGAAGCACAGGCACTTGTCCATGTCCTCGCGGACGTAGGTGCGCAGGAAGCTCACCTCGGGGACGTCGGCGTACTTCGGTGAATTCGCCTTCTTGCGCGCGAGGTAGGTCTCCATGTCGATGGTGTCGGGGATGTCCCACTCGACGAGGTAACCGGCCTCGGGGCGGGTGGCCTTGATCTGGTCGAGCTCGGCGCCGACCAGACGGACCTCGTTCGGGCCGACGATCTCGGCGACATCGAGGGAGGCCGACTCGAGCTGGGCGGGGCGGCAGGCGTCGAACTCGGCGATCGCGAAGACGCGCGTGCCGCCAGTGGTGACCTGCGATTCGATCAGTTCGCCGCCGGCGGCGACGACAGCATCGTCGAAGGCCTTGATGGCAGCTTCGGCCTGGCCCTCGGTGGGGACGAGTTCGTAGAGATACAGCGACATGGGGTCACCTTCCGGGAAAGCGGGTTGGAACTGTGACCGGTCCGGGCACGGCGGGGCGCCGTTTCGTCTTCGGACGGGGCGACTACGGCATGCGGCGCACGCAGACGAGGCCGGTCAGAGAGAGGAGCGACAACACGCAGCAGTCGACACCCGCACGAGATCCACGTGCAGGCGGCGAGTCAGAAGGCTGTGTGTCACGTGCTCCACCGTACTGTGAATAGAACGGTCTGTCTATCGCGCCCTGTCCGTTACTCTGGGTACGTGCGTACGTTCGTCGAGAGTGAATCGATCGGCACTCCGAAGGGCACGGCCGGTCCGAAGGGGAAAGCCGAGCGATCGCCGTCCAAGCCCTCACCCTCCACACGTCTGCTCGACACCGCAAGCACGCTCTTCGCCGAGCACGGCATCCGTGCGGTGGGCATCGACCGCATCCTCGCCGAGGCCGGCGTCGCCCGCGCGAGCCTCTACTCGTCGTACGGGTCGAAGGATGCACTGGTGCTCGCCTATCTGGAGGATCTCGACCAGCGCGACCGGCAGCGGTGGCACGCCGCCGCCGAACCGCTCGACGATCCGATCGCGAAGATCCTCACCTTCTTCGATCTCGCGATGCAGTCGGCGCCGAAGAAGAACTTCCGGGGATGCCAGTACGCCAACGCCGCGACGGAATTCCCCCAGGAGCCTCTCGAACCGGTGCTCGCGCACCGGGAATGGCTGAATTCGACGCTCGTCGACCTGCTGAATCTCGCCGGGGCGACCGAATCCGAGGTGGTGGCCGGGCGCGTGCAACTGATCTACGACGGTGCCTTGTCCGGCAGCAAGTTCGAGCACTCCGTCGAACCGATCCGGCTCGGCCGCGACATGGCTGCAGCGATCATCGAGACGCATCTCCCCCGCTGACCCGGGGTCCGCGTCGACCCGTGGACTCAGCCTGCCGAGTTGCTCCGCTGCTGTGTGCGGCGCTCCGTGGTCGCGGAGATTGCCGGCCGCGGCACGAGAGCGCGGAAACACACGCTCGCCAACACGAAGGTGCCGAGCGTTCCCAGCACCGCGGCAATGCCCGTCGAACCGGGACGGTCGTCGATGGTGTAGTCGGCCAGTGCGCTGTCGGCGAGCCGATGTTCCTCGACGTCCCGTGCCATGCAGTCGCCTGTGAGATCCTCGGCGAGCGAGTCGATCTCGCAGCCGCGTGAGGTGGCCACCTCGAGAGCGCCGGGGGTGTCGACGGCGAGCGGCGCGAGGATCCCCGCGACGACGAGCGAGGTGAACGCCAGGCCGATGAACAGCGTCCCGCGAGCGCGCGGACGCGGAGGCGGGGGCGGCGAGGCGGTCGCGTCGAGAGGATTGACCGGAAGCCGGGTGAGATGGACGGATTCCGGGGAGATCCGCGCAACGGCGAGCACGACGGCGGCCGTCACCACACCCTCGACCAGCCCGACGGGAATGTGCGTGGCGTAGAGGAATCCGATGTTCGACACCGGAACCGCAAAGGTGCCGCCGAGGGCGTACTCGACGACGAAACCCGTCACCGCCGCGAGGACCGAGACGAACCCTGCGACGAACGAGACCAGACCGAGCATGACGAACCGCCGCACCCCGTGGTGTTCGCACAGTGCGCGCAGCGCCGTCGCGGCGAGGAAACCGGCGGCGATGGCGACGAGCACCATGTTCGTGACGTTGGCGCCCAGTGCCGACAGGCCGCCGTCGGCGAAGACGAAGGCCTGCACCACGAGGACGATCGTCAATGCGACCGCACCCACGAACGGGCCGAGCAGGATCGCCGCGAGCGCGCCGCCCACGACGTGGCCGCTCACGTCCGGCAGCACCGGAACGTCGACCACCTGCAGGGCGAACAACAGGGCGCAGACCACCGCCGCAGTGGGCACCGACCTCTTGCTCAGGTCGCTGCGTGCGTACCAGGCGGCGATGCTGACCCCGATCACGGCGATGACGAAGAACCACGCGGACGCGCGGTCGGCGATCAGGCCGTCGCCCATGTGCAGGGCGAGGACGTCCGTGCCGGCGAACCCACTCGTATCGACCATCTCCGATGTCCCTCCCACCGACGGAGTGCTCTGCGGCGAAGGCTAGTACCGGCATCGGGGGAGGCGGAGCGTTTTCGAGAGCTCGGCGGGACGGGAGCCTGGGCAAAAAGTGAAACCCGTTCTATATTTGCGTCATGTACGAGTGGTCCGACACAGACCTCATGTTCCGCGATGCGCTTCGCGGTTTCATCGAGAAGGAAATCCGCCCGCACGTCGACAGTCTCGAATCGGGAGAACTGCCGCCGTACGACATCATCCGGAAGTTGTACGCGACTTTCGGCATCGACGAGATGGCCCGTGAGTCGCTCGAACGCGCCCTCGCGAAAGAGGAACGCGGAGAGAAGCCTTCGGGGTCGTCCGGTGGTACCGGTGGGTCGCCGGGGATGGCGGCGTTGCTCAATATCGAGATCGCCGGGGTGAGCCTCGGGCTCATCGCCTCGCTGGGCGTCAGCCTGGGCCTGACCGCGGGCACGATCCGCAGCCGCGGCACCCTCGCGCAGAAGAAGCGATGGCTGCCCGAGTTGGTGACCTTCGAGAAGGTCGGAGCGTGGGCGATCACCGAACCCGATTCGGGTTCGGACGCCTTCGGCGGGATGAAGACGACGGTGCGCCGCGACGGGGAGGACTACGTCCTCAACGGCCAGAAGACATTCATCACCAACGGTCCGTACGCCGACGTGATCATCGTGTACGCGAAGCTCGACGAGGGCGACTCCTCGGTGGATCGCCGCGACCGCAAGGTGCTCGCATTCGTGCTGGACAAGGGCATGGAAGGGCTCACCCAGAGCCCGCCCTTCAAGAAGATGGGCATGAACTCCTCGCCGACGGGCGAGCTGTTCTTCGACAACGTGCGCCTGACCCGCGACCGGCTGCTGGGTGAGACCGAGGACGGCGGTCGCAGCGACGGCAAGGACAGCGCGCGCGAATCCTTCGCCACCGAACGTATCGGCATCGCCTATCTGGCCCTGGGCATCATCGAGCAGTGTCTGAAGCTGTGCACCGAGTACGCGAAGTCGCGGAAGCTGTGGGGCAAGGAGATCGCACAGTTCCAGTTGATCCAGCTCAAGCTCGCCGAGATGGAGATCGCGCGGGTGAACGTCCGCAACATGGTCTTCAGCGCGATCGAACGCACGCAGGCGGGGAAGCCGGTGAGCCTGTCGGAGGCGTCGGCGATGAAGCTGTACTCGTCGCGGGCTGCGACCGAGGTGGCGATGGAGGCCGTGCAGCTGTTCGGAGGAAACGGATACATGGCCGAATATCGCGTCGAACAACTCGCGCGTGATGCGAAATCGTTGATGATCTACGCCGGTAGTAACGAAATTCAAGTAACACATATCGCGAAGGGATTGCTCGCACAGTAAGCCCTGAATACGACCGCTCGAAATTAGCAAAAAGGACAATTTTCGGAGGGGGGATGACAATTCCCCCACTGTGTCGACTATTGTTCGCCATGAGAAAAGTTATGCCGGTCGCCGACGAGGGGAGCGACCGGTCCGGAGGGGAGTCCGAGCGGAAATCGGGGGAGCGATGTACGCGGAACGAAGGGACGGCGAAAAGCCGTCGGTCACGACGGACGGCAGGAGCGCTCGCGCAGAGCGCACCCGGCAGGCCGTCATAGAGGCTCATATCGCGCTCATCAGGGCGGGAGAGCTCAAACCCACAGGGGCGCAGATCGCCTCGCGGGCCGGGGTGTCCCTGCGATCGTTGTGGGGACACTTCGGCGACCTCGAGACATTGTTCGCCGTCACCGGCGCCGAGCTGATGCGGCGCCAGGTCGACGCCTACGAGCCGATCGATCCGTCGCTGCCGCTCGAGGAGCGGATCGACGCCTACTGCAGGCAGCGGGCGGCGATGCTCGAATACATCGCGCCGTTCGCACGGTCGTCCGAGATCCGGGTGCCGTTCTCGCGCGAGTTGCAGCGCAACCGCGTGCGTTATCTCGACCGGGCGCGATACGAGATCGGGGCGTTGTTCTCCGACCAGTTCGAGGGCGTCGACGGCACCGTCCGCACCCACATCGAGAACCTGCTGGGTGTGTCGACGACCTGGCCCACCTGGGTGTCGCTGCGGGACGTACTGCGTTTGCCGGTGCCCGAAGCCGTCGAGGTCATGAAGCGGTCGGTGTCGGCGCTGCTCGCGGAGGCATCCGGAGCCGGCCGGCAGCAGGCGGTGGCCCGTGTTGCGCAGGAGAAGGCCGCGGTCGCACCGCACCGGAGGGCGCAGCAGTCCCGGCCGGTGCCGGCGATGACACCGCGGGAACAGGTCGTCGTCCCGGCCTGAGCGCCCGGCCTGAGCATCAGAGCGTGTCGGTCGGTTTCCGACCGGCGCGTGCCGAGAGAAAGGTCTCGACCGCAGGCAGCGCGGCCGAGACCGTCTCGGCATGGTCCACCCCGCGCAGGATCGCGAGTCGCGCACCGGGGACGGTGCGCGACAACGCGCGGGTGTCCTCCACGCGCAGGCGATCGTCCGACCCGACGACGGCGAGCACGGGCACGTCGATGTCGGCGAGCATCTCGTCGTCGATCCCCGGTTCCCGATCCGACCGGCGGAAATAGGCGGCGAGAGCCTGCGCGTCGTTCTTCAGGAAGGCCGAGCGCGTCGCGGGATCGACCGGCGTGCGACGCCGCTCCTCCCAGGCACGGACGAAACCGTCCATGCCCTCGCGCTCGAGCACGTCGACGGTGCCGGGGAAGAACATCGCGTCCATCGATCCCGCCTGGGGGCGTGCGCTCCCGCCGAGCAGCGTCAGACTCGACAGTCTGTCCGGAGCGTCGACGGCGAGCGCGAGTCCCGCACGGGCGCCGAACGAATAGCCGACGTAGTGCACCCGGTCGACCCCGGCCGCATCCAGGACGGCCAGCAGGTCCCCGACGATCGCGTCCATCGCGTAGGCGTCCTCGTCGTGAGGGGTGTCGCTGCGGCCGTGCCCACGCAGGTCGGGCATGACCAGCCGGAAACCCCCGCTGAGTGCCTTCACGTAGCCGAAGGCCCGCCACACCGCCGACGACAGGGCACTGCCGTGGACCAGCAGCACGACCGGTGCCCCCTCGGGACCTGCCGTGGTGAACCGGATCCGGGTGCCGTCGGCGGGATTCGTCGCGTGGCTCATCCCAGCAGTATCGCCGAACGGCTCACCGCCCGAGCTCGACCGACCGATCCACCTCCACCTCCTCCAGGAATCGTTCGTCGTGCGAGACCACCACGAGCGCACCGCTGTAGGCACGCAGGGCCTGGGTCAAGTGCGCGAGACCGGCCAGGTCGAGGTTGTTGGTGGGCTCGTCCAGCAGCAACAACTGCGGAGCGGGATCGGCCGCGAGCACGATCGCGAGCGCGGCCCGCAGTCGTTCCCCACCCGACAGTGCCCCCACGGCGACCTCGGCGTGCCGGCCGCGGAACAGGAAGCGCGCCAGACGTGCCCGCACCTGCTGCGGAGTCAGGTGCGGCGCACGATCCTCGGCGTTCTCCGCGACCGAACGATCGTCGTCGAAGATGTCGAGCCGCTGCGGGAGCAACGCGAAGGGAACGTGGGGTTCCGCCTCGACGATGCGGTGCAGCAGGGTCGTCTTCCCCGACCCGTTGGGGCCGCGCAGCGCGATCCGTTCCGGCCCGACGATCTCGAGCGGTGCGTCCGCCACACGCCGGCCGGGTGGAACCGCGGTTCCGGGCAGGTCGATGCGGATCTCCGGATCGTCGCGCACGGCGTCCTTCGCGCGATCGAGGTTCTCCCGTGCAGTGGTCAGATCCTCCTCGTGCTCACGGCGGAATCGCCCGGCGGATTCCTGCGCCTGCCGTTTGCGCGCGCCCATGACGATCTTGGGTTCGCGCTTCTGCTCGTACATCTTCTGCCCGTAGCGTTGCCGCCGGGCGAGCGTGACGTGCGCCGCCGCCAATTCGCGTGCCTGGCGCCGCACGTCGTTACGGGCGTCCCGCACTGCGGCCCGTGCCGCCTCCTGCTCCTCCGCGACGATCCGTTCGTACTCGCCGAATCCGCCGCCGAACAGGCGCAGAGCCCCGTTGCGCAGTTCGGCGATCGAGTCCATGCGGTCGAGCAGTTCCCGGTCGTGCCCGGCGACGAGCACCGTGCCGGGGAACCGGTCGAGCGCATCCTGCAGGCGCGCACGTCCGTCGGCGTCGAGATTGTTCGTCGGCTCGTCGAGCAACAGCGCGTCCGGCTCGTCGAGCAGGCGTGCGGTGAAGGCGAGCAGCACCGTCTCCCCGCCGGAGAGCTGACCGACGGTGCGGTCGAAATCCCCGACGTCGTGCAGGATCCGGTCGAGGCCGACGCGATGCATGAGCGCAAGAGCGCGGTCCTCGATGTCCCACCGATCGGCTACGACCTCGAAGTCCCGATCGTCGAACGATCCTGATTCGATGCGGCGCAGGGACTTTCGGATATCTCCGATGCCGAGGACGGAATCGACCGGCACCGTCGGATCGAGGGTCACGTCCTGAGGGAGGTAGGCGACCCGTCCCCGCACCGTCGACGAACCGGAGGTCGGGCGGAGTTCACCCGCGATCAACCGGAGCAGGGTGGTCTTCCCGCTTCCGTTGCGTCCCACCAGGCCGATCCGCCCCGCCGGGACGACGGCGTCGAGATCCTGCACGGCGACGGTGCCGTCCGGATGGGCGTAGGAGAGTGCGGACAGCGTGATACCGGATGAAGACATGATGGCTCCCGAAGGGTGAGGGTCGATTGCGCGAGTGCGCGGGGGACGGGACCTCTCACAGGAGCAACGGACTTCTCCGATCGACGGGTACTGGATGCGAACACCATGGTGAGCCCGCACCGTCCGGGATGCAACCGAATATTTCACCCCGACTCCTACCTGCGATAACAGGCACGGGCTCGAAAGTGCAGGCATGATCGGGACCGTGTGGATCCGACTGATCGGTATGGGAGTCGCGACAGTCACGGTGCTGTCGCTGTCGGCGTGTGCCCTCGGCCCCGATCAGCCCGAGACGATCGCGGAGGAGTTCGCTGCCGCTCTCGACGCCGGCGACGTCTCCGGAGCGGCAGCGCTGACCACCGATCCGGTAGCCGCGGAGTCCGCGATCGATGTCCTCTTCGCCGGCCTCGGCCACGACGACCCGACCGTGAGTGTCGCGGGGACGGGCGACGGCGACACCTTCGACCTCGACGTGACGTGGAACTTCGGGGAGGGCCGCGACTGGTCGTACCGCACCACCGGCAGCGCGACGGAGGACCCCGAGGCCGACGCGTGGCGGGTCCGCTGGGACCCCACGGTGCTGTCACCGGAACTGGCGGGCGGCGCGTCGCTGGAGTATCTGACCACCGTCGGCGCCCCGCCGACGATCTTCGACCGGGCCGGGCGGCCGCTCATGGGGGAGCAGGTCGTCACCGTCGTTAACCTGGATGCCACCGCCGATCCGGCCGCGGTCGCTCCCGTGCTGGCCACGGTCGTCCCGACGATCACGGCGGAGAGTCTCGCCGAGCAGGTCGCGGTGGCCGCCGGCGGCGCTGCGGGAGTGATCACGCTGCGTGAGGAGGACCTCGCACCGATCGAGGATCGCCTCGCCGCGCTGCCCGGCGTGACGCTCGTGCCGCAGACCCGTCTGCTCACCACCGAGCGCGACCTCGCCTCGCCCGTGTGGTCCGGCCTCGCCGAACTGTGGCAGGAGGGGCAGGACGCCTCGGCCGGCTGGGTGATCCGGCGGGTCGCGGCGGACGGCACGACGAGCCAGGTCGCCGGCGAAGCCGGACCGGAGGCACCCGACCTGACCAGCACGATCGACCTCGACCTGCAGCGACGGGCCGAGGAGGTCCTCGCGGGTTTCGACACGCCCGCGGTGATCGTCGGGATCGAACCCTCGACGGGCGCGATCCGCACGATGGCCCAGAACGACGCGGCCGACGCCGAGGGGCCGATCGCCGCGACCGGCCTCTATCCGCCGGGGTCGACGTTCAAGGTGGTGACGACGGCGGCGGCGCTCGATGCCGGGCTCGCCGAACCCGACACCGTGCTGCCGTGCCCGGGCGTCGCATCGGTCGGCTCCCGAACGATCCCGAACGACGAGAACTTCGATCTCGGCCCCGTGCCGCTGCACACCGCGTTCGCGTTCTCGTGCAATACGACCATGGGGCAGCTCGCTCTGGACCTGCCGCCCGACGCCCTGCGCGCCACCGCGGAACGCTTCGGTCTCGGCATCGATTACGTCACGCCCGGTCTCGTCACGGTCACGGGTAACGTGCCGGTCGCAGACACCGATGCTGCCCGCGTGGAGGCAGCGATCGGACAAGGTCGGGTGACGGCGTCGCCGTTCGGGATGGCGCTGGTCGCAGCCTCGGCGGCGAACGGCCGCACGCCGGTTCCGACGATCGTGGAGGGGCAGCCGGCGACCGCGGATCGGGAGGCCGAACCGATGCCCGAGAACGTGCTGACGGCACTGCGAGAGATGATGCGCGAGACTGTGATCGAGGGTACAGCCGGCACGTTGCGCGACATTCCCGATCTGACGGGGAAGACGGGGACGGCGGAGTACGGTGACAACGTCGGGGCGCACGGCTGGTTTATCGGATCACAGGATAATCTTGCCTTTGCGGTGTTCGTGTCGGGGGCGGACGGCTCCGCCCCTGCCGTCGAGGCGGCGGGTCGATGGCTGAGGGGGTAGGACGCGTGGCGCAATTGTGATGTGTTCGTGCACAACGCGTGCTGGCATCTCGTGTGACTGAAGTGAAGGTTGTTACATATGAGATTTCGTGATTGGCGGGGGAAGCGGGGGCGCATCGTCGCGCTGGCCGTGTGCCTCGTCGTGGCTGTCGTCGCTCTGACGACGGTTGTGTTCTCGGATTCTCGAAGCGAGGCGCAACGCCTCGTCGACGACTTCGTTGCCGCCCTCGACGATCGTGATGCGGGCGCAGCGGCGGCCCTGACCTCCTACCCGAACGCGGCGGAGGAAACGATCTCGCAGATGTACGACGGTCTGTCCGACGGCACCGTCGACTACGACGTCACCCAGCTGGTCGAACTCAACGACGACTCGGGATACTTCACGCTCTCCGCCGGCTGGAATTTCGGTGAGGGCAAGGACTGGTCGTATCAGGTCACCGGTTCGGTGCGGAAGCTCGCCGTCGGCTGGCGTGTGTCCTGGGACCCGGAGGTCGTCGTCCCCGACCTGTCCGGCGGACGCACCGTCCACCACGTGCGCACCGACGCCGCGCCGCCGAAGATCTTCGACCGCACGGGCCGCCTCCTCATGGAGGAACAGACCATCAACGCCGTGGTGCTCGACCCGGCGGCGATGCCCGACCCCGTCGACACCACCACTCGTCTCGCGGCGGTTCTCGAGCCGGTCGCACCCGTCATCACCGCCCAGCTGATGCAGGAGCGGATGGCGGAGAACCCCGGAAACCGGATCACCGCGGTCAAGCTCCGCGACCAGGACTACCAGTTCCTCGAGGGCGGCATCGTGTCGATCCCCGGGGTCGAGGTGCTCACGACACCCACCCTGATCAGCGCCGATCGGCGGATCTCCACGCCGCTGCTCGACTCGCTGCGCTCGGCCTGGCAGCTCGAACGCGACCGGACGGCAGGCTGGGCGGTCACCCTCGAGGATCCCGAGGAGGGCCCGATCCAGGTGGCGGGCTTCCAGGGCCCGCCGCCTCCGGACCTGCAGGCGACCGTCGACTCCCAGGTGCAGCTCGCCGCGAAGGAAGCGGTCGTCACCGCAGGTACCCCGGCCGCGGTGGTCGCCATCCAGCCCTCGACCGGTGGCATCCTCGCCGCCGACGTCAACAACTGGGCCATGGAACTCGGTCCCGTCATCACCCACGGTCTCTACCCGGCCGGCGGCGTTCTCGATCCGGTCCGGCTCGCGGCCGGCCTCGAGCACGGCGTCGATCCGAACGACGTGGGATCCGATGACGTCGCCTCGACCGCCCGTCGCCTCGGCCTCGGCGTCGACTACGACGTGCCGGGCTTCGAGTTCGAGACCTCGCAGATCGGGCACAACCGCTCCGGAGTTGTCCAGTTCGCCGGATCGGATTCCGACGAGAACCTGATCACGCCGCTCGGCGCCGCGGTGCTGGCCGCCTCGGTCGCACGGGGCAGCGTCGCTGCCCCGACGATCGTGCAGGGCCAGGAGACGGTCGTCCACGACGCCCCCGAGGCGCTGCCCGGTTCTGTGATCGACGCCCTGCGCGGCATGATGATCGACAACGTGCAGAACGGTCCGGCGTCCTTCCTCCGCGGACACGCCGGTCTCGCGGGTATCGCCGCGGCGAGCGGTGAGGACCGCTGGTTCTTCGGCTACACCGGCGGCGACCTGGCCTTCGCGGTCTTCGTCGCCGATGCCGACGGCGGCGACCGCGCGATCAAGATGGCCGACACCTTCCTGCGCAAGCTCGGAGAACCCCTGCTCGGGGAGTGATCGGCCGGAGGCCGGTCCATGGTGCGCTGATCCGCCGGAGGCCGGTCCGCGGCGTACAGGTACGTTGAGCGACCGTGACCGTCCTCGACCTGGCACTGCTCGTGGTTGCCGGATTCTTCGCGGGTGTCGTCGGGTTCGTCACCGGCCTGGCGTCGATCGTCTCGTATCCGGCGTTGCTCGCCGTCGGCCTCCCGCCGGTCGCGGCGAACGTCACCAACACCGTCGCGATGGTCGGTGTGGGTGTCGGGGCGCTGACCAATTCGGCGCGGGAGGTCGTCGACACCGGCCCCCGCGTGTGGTGGTGGACGCTCTACGCCGCGCTCGGCGGCGTGGTCGGCGCGGCTGTCCTGCTCGTCGCGCCGCCCGACTCGTTCGAGGCGATCGTTCCGGGTTTCGTCGCGCTCGCCGCTCTCGCGCTGCTGCTCCAACCACGCATCCGCACCCTGGCCGGCGGTCGCGACCTGCCGCGGGTGTTCTCCGTGGCGGTCTTCGTCGTCGCGGTCTACGGCGGATACTTCGGTGCCGGCGCCGGCGTCGTCTTCTACGCGCTGGTGCTTATCTGCACGTCCGAGCAGATTTGGCGCGCGAGCATCCTCAAGAGCTACCTGCTCGGCGTCGCCAACCTGGTCGCGGCGATCGGGTTCGCAGTCTTCGGACCCGTGCACTGGGGTGCGGCGGCCGCCATGGCCGTCGGCGCGTTCGCGGGTGGCTACTGCGGTCCGCCGCTCGTGCGGCGCATACCCCCGAACCTGCTGCGCGTGGGTGTCGCGCTCGCAGGGTTCGGGTTGGCGGTATGGCTCGCTCTCCGCTGAGCAGCGTCCTGTGCAGTGGTGCTACTGCACGCCGTGCATGAGCTTCTTGATGTGCGGCGCGAAGAGGGCCAGCACGATGCCCACTGCGATCGACGCTCCGCCGATCCACAGGTAGTACGGCACCTCGTTGTTCTCGTCGTAGAACCCCGCGAGGGTGCCGGCCATGGCCGTACCGCATGCGACGGACAGGTAGAACAACGCGACCATCTGCGTGTGGAAGTTCTTCGGCGCGAGCTTCGTCGACAGCGACAGTCCGACGGGGGACAGGAACAGCTCGGCGAAGGTGAACAGCAGCAGGATGAAGACCAGTCCGAGCAGCGGAGCGCTGTTGGGGCCGCCACCGGCCATGGGGATGAAGCACAGGAAGGCGATGCCCATGATGATCGTGCCTGCGGCGAACTTGATGGGCGACGAGGGCTGACGCGGTCCGAGTTTGGTCCACACGGCGGCGAAGACACCCGCGAACAGGATGATGAAGACCGGGTTGATCGACTGCACCCAGGACGGCGGGAACTCCCACCCGAACAGATTACGGTCCAGGCGTGTGTCGGCATAGACGGCGACCATCGTGAACTGTTGCTGGAAGAGCGACCAGAACACCGCGCTCGCGATGAACATCGGGATGAACGACAGCACCCGGCTGCGCTCGACCGGCGTGATCTGCTTGCTCGACAGCATGAGGACGAAGTAGGTGATCGTCGCGATGATGGTCAGGGCGACGACGATGTCGGACATGTTGCTCGTCGTGACGAGGCCGGTCAGCGCGGCGACCGCGATGAGGACCACGGCGACCAGACCGATCCCGGCGGCTTTCGTGCGCGTCTCGGCGGGAAGCGGATGGGGTGGCACCTTGCCGATGTCGCCGAGATGCTTGCGGTAGATCGTGTACTGCAGCAGGCCGAGGAACATGCCGACCGCGGCGAGACCGAAGCCCCAGTGGAAGCCGTAACGCGTCTGTAGGAAGCCGGTGAGCAGCGGGCCGACGAGCGCGCCGATGTTCACGCCCATGTAGAAGATGGAGAAACCGGCGTCGCGTCGCGGGTCCTGCTCGTCGTAGAGATCGCCGACGATTGACGTCGCCGTGGCCTTCAGACCACCGCTACCGAACGCGACCAGCACCAGGCCGATACCCACCCCGACGAAACCGGGCAGCACCGCGAGCGCGATGTGGCCGAACATGATGAGCACGGCGCTGTAGAACAGGGTCCGTTCGGAACCCAGCAGCCGGTCGGCGATCCACGCCCCGAGAATCGTCGACAGGTAGACCGTGCCGCCGTAGGCGCCGACGATGGAGGTCGCAGCCCCCTGGCTGATCCCCAGCCCGCCCTCGGATGCCGAGTAGTACAGGTAGTAGATCAGGATGCCTTGCATGCCGTAGAAGGAGAATCGCTCCCACATCTCGACACCGAACAGGTTGGCCAGGGGTAGTGGCTGACCGAAGAACCGATGGTCGGATCGCGACCCGGTCAGAGTAGGTGGTTCCAGCGTGGACATGATCTCCACTGTTCCACCGCACGGGGCGCGAGCGCGAAAAATTCGCGTATCCCGCGGTCGCAGATCACACTTCGCGTGTGAGTGCGAGAGCTGCGACCGGAGGGTCGGTACTGGTCGACCTCGGCGAGGTCAGTGAGCGTCGACCTTGCGGTGCTGGAGCAGTCCGACGACCACGCGCCAGCCCACCAGGAACAGGCCCAAGAAGATCGTCGCGACGATGATGAAGGCGGTTGCGGTGCCCTGACCGGTGACGGCCCGCAGCAGCATCCCCACGACGAGGGTGCTCACCCACACGAGCAGTCCGGTGGGAACGGCCGCGAAGGCGTCGAACTTGTCGCGGTAGAGCCACGCGGTGAAGAACCATCCGACGGTGAGGCCGCCGAGGAACGGCCACGCCGTTCCTGCGAGCCCCACGAGATCGAGCACTTCGTCGTGACTGGAACGACCGAGCACGGCGAATACGACGACGAGAACGACGTCGATCGCCAACGCCGGGATGTACTTCTTCACGGGTCCAGAGTAGCGGCGGCGCGGGGCGCGTCGGAATCTCCGGCGCGTGCTCTCGAGCACGATCCGGACCGGTAGAGCGGGTGGAACGCGGCAGCGCCCCTGCCGGAGCAGGGGCGCTGTCTGTGCGAGAGGGGTCAGGCCTGCAGGCCGGCCTCGATCTCGAGGGTGATGGTGATCTTGTCGCCGACGACGGCTCCGCCGCCTTCGAGCGGCATTTCGATGCTGATGCCGAAATCCTTGCGGTTGATGACGGTGGTGGCCTCGAAGCCGGCGACCGGGCCCTGGCCCATGCCGGGGTTGACGCCGTTGAACTCGAGCTTCAGGTCGACCGGGCGGGTGACGCCGTGGAGCGTGAAGTCGCCCGTGACGATGTAGTTATCACCGTCGGCACGCACGTCGGTCGAGGTGAAGGTGGCGACGGGGAACTGCTCGGCGTCGAAGAAGTCGGCGGAGCGGACGTGCGCGTCGCGGTCGGCGTTCTTGGTGTTGATCGACTTGACGTCGATCTCGGCGTTCACCGATGCGGTGCCGTCCTCGGCGACGGTGATGGCGCCGGAGAAGTTCTCGAAGGTGCCGCGAACCTTGCTGACGACGAGGTGCCGGACGGTGAAGCCCACGTTCGAGTGGACGGGATCGATGGCCCAGGTGCCGGTGGTCAGGCCGGGGAAGGTGGTGGTGGCGGTCGTCATGGTGGTCCTCCTCGATGGTCAAACTTTCAACTGCCTGTCGACAACCATGCCACCAAATAGTTGCATGCGCAACTACATCGTGAGGTGGATCACGCCGGCTCGGGATTCTCGACCGGACGCCGCCGCCGCTCCAGGGCGCTGCGCTCGTGTTCTGCGCGCTCGGCGATCGGATCGATCTCGTCGGGTCCGTTGCCCCGGTACATCGCGGCGACGGTGGCCCAGCCCGCCAGGGCCACGAACGCGAAGCTCACCATCCGATACACGAAGACCGCTGCCAGCGACTGCGACGCGCTCAGCCCGGCAGCGGTGAGCGTCGCGATGAGGGTGCCGTCCACGAATCCGAGGCCGCCCGGTGCGAGCGGCACGCTGCCCACGGCCTTCGCCGCCGCGAACGCGATGAACAACCCCGCCACCGACGGGGAGCCGCCGACAGCCCAACACGCCAGTCCGAGGCACGCGACATCGGCTGCACGGTGCACGGCCGACCACGCCACCGCGGCCACACCGTCGCGACGCGCGAGTTCGACGGACTCGAGCTGCGCGAGGGTGCGTTCGAAGACGTCGAAGCCGGTGTCCCTCGGCTTCCTCGTGATGCGGTTGACCCGACGGAGCACCCACGTGCCCGCCGCCTCGATCGACGTGGGGTTCTTCGCGACGTACCGCAGGCCGAAGATCAACGCGATCGCGCCCGCGAGCGACAACACGAGAGTGACGGGGCTGATCCGGCTGCCGACCGCGAACGCACCGATCATGCCCACCGACGCCAGGGTCACGGCCGCGATGACGCCGGAAACCGCGAGTTGCCACGAGGCGACCACGGGGGTCGCACCCCACTTGCGGGTCTGCTTGTAGGTGAAGGCCGTGGAGAAGACCGGACCTGCGGGCAGGGTCACCGCCATCGCCGTGCTGCCGTAGATCACCGACGCCGAACGCCAGTGCCCGACGCGCACCCCGCCGGCGCGGAGCAGTCGCTGCTGCACTCCCGCGAAGCCGCTGAGGGAGATCATCTGCGCCAGCACGGCCGCCGCGAACCAGCCCCAGTGCATCTCCGTGACCGCGCGCCACGAGTCGCTCATCGTCGGCCACAGGTAGATCGCCTCGACCGTCAGCAGAGCCACGAGGGCGATCGCCNCCCACTTGATCCACCGGAACGAGCCCCGACGCGGCGTGGCGTCGGGGCATGGAGGATCGTCGTGCGGCTGCGCCACGCTGTTCACCGTAACCGACCGTCGGGTCACGAAGAGGGCGCTGTGGCCGTTCCGCGTCGTTCGCGGGTGTCGCGGGACGGACCGTCACTCGTCCGTCGAAGTGTCCGTCCCGTTCGCTTCTCCGGGGGCTCCGGGATAGCGAACCGGCCATGCGAGATGGGTCATCCGCCGCCGGCCGCGAAGCTGCACCTCGTCGCCGAGTTCCCAGTGGCTGCGCTCCTCGTCGTCCGCGAAGTACAACGCGCTCGACGACGCGAGAACCCTACTCGGACGCAGTTTCGCCAGCTCGGTCAGGCGCGAGGCCTCGTTGACCGGGTCGCCGATCACCGTGTACTCGAAGCGCTCCGCCGCGCCGATGTTGCCGGCCACCGCGAGTCCCGCCGACACGCCGATCCCGACATCGAGTCCGGTGATCTCGTCCAGAGCGAAACGCAGTTCGCGGGCCGCCGCGAGCGCCGCCGTGGGGGCGTCCGGCCGGTCGAGGGGAGCGCCGAAGATCACCAATGCCGCGTCGCCCATGAACTTGTTGACGAAGCCGTGATGATGGTCGACCACCTCGACGACGACACGGAAGAACTCGTTGAGCAGTTCGACGACCTCGCTCGGCGGGCGCTCGGCGGCCGTCGCCGTCGAACCCACCATGTCGACGAACAGCACCGCGACGTAGCGCGTCTCACCACCGAGCTCGGTGCCGTACTGCAGGGCCCGGCGCGCGACGTCCTCACCGACGTGCTGACCGAACAACTCCCGCAGACGCCGGCGTTCGTCGGACTCGGCCATCATGCGGTTGAAGCCGACCTGTAGGCGTCCGATCTCACTGCCGTCGAACACCTCGACCTGCACTCCCGAGGCGCCGCGCTGCACGCGTTCGATCGCCCAGCGCAACTGCTTGATCGGGTCGGAGATCTGCGCCGACGTCAGCAGCGACAACACGAGCGCGAGACCGATCGACGTCACCGCGAGAGCGAGCACGGACAGGGCGAGCGCGTCGGCGTCGAAGTCGGTGTTGGCGCTCAACTGCGTCACGCACAGCAGCACGATCCCGGCGACCGGCATGAGCGTGCCCAGGCCCCAGGTCATGGCCAGGCGCGTGCCGACGCCGGGAGCCATCGTCCGGTCGAAGTTCCCCTCGCTCAGCGCCCGCGCGGCGACCGGCCGCAGGATGCGTTCACCGAGCATGTAGGTGAAACCGAAGGTGCTGGTCGCGGCCATTGCGACGGTGACCGAGACCGCCACCGCGAGCGACGGCATCTCCTCGGCGGTGAGGAAGACGAAGAGCACGCCGCCGAGCAGCCACAGACCGAGGTGCACGATCGCCTGTCGCAGCGGGGCGTGCAGGGCCGCCATCTGTTCGGCCCGGGTGGGCGGGCCGCCGCGGAGCTGCCACCGGACGACAGAGCGCAGCGTGATCGCTGCGGCGCCGAGGCTCACGATGCCGGCGAAGACCAGGTACACCGCGAAGACCGCGAAGTTGCGGACCCGATCCGCGATGATGGCGTCGGTCTCGGCGATGGGGATGCCGTACCGGACGAAGGCGAACACGAGCATCGCACCGAACAGGTTCGACGCGCCCATGGAGACCATGTAGAGCGGCCAACGACTCCGCAAGGTGGCGGCGACAGCTCGGTACGACCTCAGCACGACTTCAAATCAAACCACTGTGCGGACGGTCACAGGATGGGGCGGTCACTGTTGGAGGCGCGGAGTGGTTGGATTCACTCGCCCCACCTACTGTGACGAAAGGTGCGAAACGTACACATGAGGCCGCCTCCGACCGGTCCCGACGCGGATGCACCCCTGTGGCGGGCCGCCCAGGTCTTCCGGCTCGTGACCGTCGCATATGCGGTGGGATCGCAGTTCTCGACCGTCGTGAACTACACCCGTCCGGGCTTGTCGTGGTTCTTCACCGGGGTGCTCGTGACGTGGTCGCTCGTCTCGGCGGTGTTGCTCTCCCGCGAGGCACGACTGCGCCGCACGGTCACCGTGGTGGACCAGATCCTCGCCGTCGCGTTGATGGCGGCGACCCGGCTGGTCGCCGACCACGACTGGTACAGCAACCACCAGACCATGCCCACCACGCTGTGGGTCGCCAACGCCGTGCTGTCGGCCGCGATCCTCGGCGGTCCGCTCACGGGCATCGGCTCGGCGCTGCTGATGTCCGTCGTCAGCGCGGTGGTGCGCGACCAGATCAACCTCGACCTGTGGCGCGACGCGACGGCGCCGGTGCTCGTCGCGTGCGGTGTGGCAATGGGTTTCGCCACCACCACCGCGCGCAGTGCGCACCGGCAACTCGAGCAGGCCGTGCGCGTGGCAGCGGCCACCGAGGAACGGGACCGGCTCGCCCGGCAGGTGCACGACGGCGTGCTGCAGGTGCTCGCGCTCGTGCAGCGGCGCGGACTCGAGCTGGGCGGTGATGCGACGGAACTCGCCGAGTTGGCCCGCGAACAGGAGACCGCGCTGCGGCAGCTGATCTCCGAACAGGACACCGACGTCGACCGCGGCGGTGAGCATGCCGACCTCACCGCCCTCGTCCGGGCCAGGGCCGGGACCGGTGCGACGGTGTCCGCGCCCGCCGGCCCGATCATGATCCCGCGGGATCGAGCGGAGGAACTCGCGGCGCTCACGACAGCGGCGCTGTCGAACACGCAACTGCACGCCGGCGCCGGTGCCGCCGCCTACATCCTCCTCGAGGATCTCGGCGACGAGATCGTACTCAGCATCCGGGACGACGGCGTCGGGATCGAACCGGGCAGACTCGACGAAGCTCGCGAACAGGGACGCATGGGGGTGTCCAAGTCGATCGTCGGGCGAGCGGAATGGCTCGGCGGCGTCGCACTGCTCGACAGCGATGTAGGCGAAGGAACCGAATGGGAGATCCGGGTACCGAAGGGGAATGAGTGGCCGAGATCAGCGCGGAAACACACGAGAACAGCACAGAAGAACGCAGCACCGTCAGCGTGATGGTGGTCGACGACCACCCGATCTGGCGCAACGCCGTCGGACGTGACCTCGAGGAGGCCGGGTTCACCGTCGTCGCCGAGGCCGACGGTGTCGCGAGCGCCGCGCGCCGTGCCGCCGTCGTCCGCCCCGACGTCGTGCTCATGGACATGGCGATGCCCGACGGCACCGGCACCGAGGCGACCCGCGCGGTCCTCGAGGTCTCCCCGGACAGCCGGGTGCTGGTCCTGTCGGCGTCCTCCGAACGCGACGACGTCCTCGGCGCGGTCAAGGCGGGCGCGTCCGGCTATCTCGTGAAGAGCGCCTCGGTGCACGAACTCGTCGACGCCGTCCTCGCGACCGCGCGGGGACAGGCCGTCTTCACCCCCGGACTGGCCGGGCTCGTGCTCGGCGAGTACCGCCGGATGTCGAACGACGTCGCCGACCGGAGACCCCCACCGACCCTGACCGGCCGGGAGACCGAAGTGTTGCGTCTCGTCGCGAAAGGGTTGTCGGCGAAACAGATCGCAGCGCGACTGACGCTCAGCCACCGCACGGTGGAGAACCACGTCCAAGCGGCGCTACGCAAACTGCAGCTCGCCAACCGCGTCGAACTCACCCGCTACGTCATCGAACAGGGCCTCGAATAGCGCTCCGCACAGTGGCTCCGACGACTTCGGAGGCATACCGTTCGTCCCGTTAAGCTCAGGGCATGGAACCGAAGGATCTGCGGGTGTCGGACGCCGAGCGCGAGCACGTCGGCGAACTTCTGCAGCGGGCGGTCGGGCAGGGAATGCTCTCGCTCGGGGAGTTCACCGAACGGATGGACACCGTCCTCGCGGCCAAGACCCGAGGCGACCTGAACCAGGTGCTCGTCGACCTGCCCGGTATCCAGATCCGGCCCGAGTTCCAGGAGCAGAATCTGCCGGGCATGTCGCAGGCGCACTATCCGGCGCCGAGTGCGGCCGGCTACCCCGCGCCGAGTGCAGCTGCTTTCCCCGCGACCGGCCAGGGCGCTCCTCTCGTGATCAAGGGCCGCGTCTCCGGCATCGAACGCAAGGGTCGCTGGCACGTGCCGCCCGCCGTCGTTCTCGACACCGTCGCGTCCTCCGTGACCCTCGATTTCACCGAAGCGGTGATGCAGACGCAGGTCGTGCGGATCGACGTGAGCGACTACCTCAGCTCGATCAACATCGTGCTCCCCGCCGAGGCCACGGCCGACGTCAACGGCGTCGAGAACGTCGCGTCGAGCGTGTCGTCGAAGGTGCGCGGCGGAGCGCCGTACGGACCGCTGCACGTCGTGGTGACAGGCAAGGTCCGCGGCGGGAGCTTCAACGTCACCCATCCGCTGTCCACGCGGCTGCGGAAGTTCTTCAACGGCAGCTGACCCCGGAAACACCCGAGGCGACCCGCTCTGCGGGTCGCCTCGAGTTCGTTCGTCAGATCAGTCGCGACGCTGCCGGGCGATCAGCTCACTGACGCTGATCGAACGGCCGCTGTCGGGACCGTGGCGTCCACGCCTCCGCGACTCCGCGTCGTTCTGCTCCGGCTGCGATTCGTCCGCTCGCGCTTCCGGCCGCTCGCCGGCCGGGCGGGGCGGCTGCTCCGGACCACGGGACCGGGAGGGCAGAGGCGGACGGGGACCGTTCTGTGTCGGCGGCTGCATGCCCTGCGTCGGCGGCTGCTGAGTGCCCGGCACGGGCGGTCGGGCAGGTCCCTGCGCCGGAGGTCGCTGGGCCTCCGATGTCGGGGGACGTTGCGAGTCCGGCGCCGAGGGGCGCGGTGCGTCGGAAGTGGGCCTCGGTCGCTGGGCCGAAGACTCCCCGCCGGGCGACGTACGGCGCAACTGCGACAGCCAGTTCTCGATCGCCTGCGGATCCCGTCCACGACCGGTGCCGGGTTCGCTCGGACGCGGAGCCGGGGCACCGGGCAGAGCTTCCGCATCGCCCGGGACAGCGGGCGGTCGGATGAAGGACTGCGGCAGCGGCGGCGGAACCTCCCCGCGCTGACGGCGGGGGAGCGGAGGCACCGACGACGGCGACGACGGGTCGGACGCACCGCGCTGTGTGGCATCGAGCGCACCGCGCTGTGTCTGATCGAGCGCACCGCGCTGTGTCTGATCGAGCGCACCGCGCTGCGTGACATCGCGCTGCGGCATCTCCGGGGCACGACGTTCGGGCTTCTCCGGGACACCCTTCTCCGGGCCTCCGAGCCCCGGAAGAGCCGAGCCGTTGCGCTCGTCCACCGGCGGCCGACCCTCCGGGCGACGACGCGGCTCCGGGATCGGACGCGACCGACGCCCCGGACCCGTACCGGGCTGCTCCGGACGGCTCGCCGGCATCGGACGCCCGGCTGCGGGCGGCACCCGTTCGCCGTTCCGCGGAGCAGCAGGGGGACGACCGGACGCGGGCGCGGCCGGACGGACCGGGGGGCGGCCCGGGGCCTGCCGTCGCACCGGCGGCGGCGTGAGATCGCGGAGCTTGCGCTGTTCGGCGGCCGGCCTCGGCGGAGCGATCTTGGGCAGCGGCTGCGTGAGGTCGGAGCCGCCCTCGAAGGCACCTGCCGGGAAGCGGTGCGCGCCCGTGGCCGCGACCGTCGCCGGCCCGAACATGCCGACGGTGATGAGCTCGGGAACGTCCTCGGGCATCAGTTCGTCGGCGAGGATCGGCTCGCCCAAGCCGATCTTCTCCTGGATCCGCTTCATCCACGCCGGAGCCCACCAGCAGTCGTCGCCGAGCAGCTTCATCACGGCGGGCACGAGGAACATGCGGATGACGGTCGCGTCGATGATCAGCGCGGCGATCATGCCGAACGCGATGTACTTCATCATCACCAGCTCCGAGAACCCGAAGGCACCGGTGACGACGATAAGGATCAGGGCGGCCGCGGTGATGATGCGACCGGTGTGGGCGGTACCGATACGGATCGACTCGGTGGTGCTCGCCCCCATCGATCTCGCCTCGACCATTCTGGAGAGCAGGAACACCTCGTAGTCGGTCGACAGGCCGTACACGATCGCGATGATCAGCACGAGCACCGGCGACATGATCGGCCCCGGGGTGAAGTTGAGCAGGTCGGCGCCGTTGCCGTCGATGAAGATCCAGGTGAGGATGCCCAGCGTCGAGCCGAGACCCAGGGCGCTCATCAACACGGCCTTGACCGGCAGCACGAGCGAGCCGAACGCCAGGAACATCAGCAACGTCGTCAACAGCACGACGACCACGACCATCAGCGGCAGGGTCTCGAGCAGGGCCCCGATGGAGTCCTGCTCGATCGCCGGGGTGCCGCCGACGAGCACTTCGACACCCTCGGGCCATTCGGCTGCGTGCAGGTACTCGACGGTGTCGGCGGACTCGTTGCGGTCGGTCAGACCGGCCTTGAGCACACGGACGCCGTCCTTCGCGGGGCCGGTGATCTGGAACTTCTCGACGAGGCCGGGAGCTTCGCTGGCCGTCGTGATGATCTTGTTGAGGTCGCCGCCCTCGGCGCCGCGGACCACGAGCTTGACCGGCTCGGCGCGCTGGCCGGGGAACAGTTCGTCGAAGGTCTCCTGCGCGACGCGCGTGGGGTGCTCGGGCGGCAGGTAGGTCTCGTTGATGCCGCCGAACTTGATGCCGGTCAGCGGCATGATGAGCAGCAGCAGGCCGATGACCGTCGGGATGGTCACCTTCATCGGGTTGACCATCACCCAGCGGCACAGGCGGCCGAGGAAACTGTTCTCGACCTGCTCGTTCGACTGGATCTGCCCGAAGCGTTTCATGCCGAACTTGTCGATGCGCCTGCCGAGGATGCTCAGGATGGCGGGCAGGATCGTGATCGACAGCAGGGCAGCCAGTGAGACCGCCGAGATCGCGCCGTAGGCGACCGACTTGAGGAAGCCCTGCGGGAACAGCACGAGACCACCGAGGCTGGTGACGACCATCGTCGCCGAGAACACCACCGTGCGACCTGCGGTGACGACGGTGCGTCGCACCGCCGCCGGGGTGTCGTAACCCTCGGCGAGTTCCTCACGGAACCGCGACACCATGAACAGGCCGTAGTCGATCGCCAGGCCCAGGCCGATCAGTGAGACGACCGGTGCGACGAACGAGTTGACCTCGGTGAAGTTGGTGATCAACCGGACGATGCCGTTCGCCGCGACGATCGTGAGACCACCGGTGATCAGCGGGAGAGCGGCCGCGACGACGCCGCCGAAGACGAAGAACAACAGGATGCCGACGGCCGGGATCGCGAGGATCTCCATGCGCTTGATGTCGTTGGCCATCGTGTCGTTCAGTGCGCCGGAGATCGGCTGCAGACCGGCGAGCTGCACGTCGACGCCGTCGATGTAGAAGGCGTCCTTGATCTCGCGGAAGTTGCCGGTCAGCTCCGTGTCGTCCTCGCCGGCGATCGCGACCGACGCGATCGCGTGCTGACGCGACGGATCGGCCAGCGACGGCAGCGACGGCGCGTCGTCGGTGGGCCAGTACGCACCGTTGATCTTGAGGATTTCGTCGGGATGCTCGGCGACCAGCGAGTTCAGGCTGTCGGTGACCTTCGCCGCGAACTCGGGATCGTCGACCGTGCTGCCCTCGGGTGCCGTGTACAGCACCAGCACGTCGCCCGCGGTGTCGCGGCCGAAGGTGCCGTCGGCGAGCTTGGCAGCGGCGACGGACTCCGAACCGGGATCGTCCCAGCCGCTCTGGCTGAGGTGATCGTTCAGGCTCAGCCCGTACCCGGCGAGCGCGAGCAACCCCGCGACCATCACCGCAATGACGGTGAAGCGCGCGCGGTAGACGAGCTCTCCCCAACGGTCGAACACGTAAGTCTCCTATTCGGCGACGCTCTTGCGCCCCACCAGGAGAGCAGAAAGCGGTCGGAACGGCTGCAGCCAGGCACCCTCGTCGGGCAGCGATTCCAGGCTGACGCGGGGCAGCGGTTCGCGGAACACACCGGGAATGTCCTCGAGATCGAGGAACTGGATGATCTCGGAGGTCACCGCCCAGCTGGCGTGCTCGCGGAAACCGAGCACCTGGGTCGCGATGCCCTCCTGTGCGAGCCGCTCGAGGGGTTCACGGAACGCCTGCCCGTCGGCGGAGGCCACCATGACACCCGCGAGACCTTCCCGGTGCCTCAGCTCGATGTGGTCCAGCATGTCGGAGTCGACATCGCTGTCCTCGTCGATCTTCGGCTTGGCGAACACCGCGAAGCCCACATTACGCAAGGCCTCGACCCAGGGGCGGACGACGTCCGCGCTGCCGGGGGCGATATTGGTGAACACCGTGGCTTCGGGTTCGAGGGTCGCGGAGTGCAGACGCGACAGTTCGGCGGTGCGTCCGAGCAGCCACCGGCCGAGAGCGTCGAAGCGCGGGCGGTAGGCCGCGGTGGGCCGGCCGCCGAGGATCGCGCCGAGGCCCATGTCGAGGTTGGGTGCGTCCCAGACGAGCAGGACCTTTCGGACCGGCTCGACACCGTCGATCGCGGAGGGGTCGGTCACGCCGGGAAGCTCTTCATGGACACTCATGCTCCGATCTTCCCCCAGACGAACTCGTTGATAGCGCTACCCACCTGGTGTGCCTTGTCCTCGAACTTGGTGACGGGGCGTTCGAGGCTGATCGGGGAGGTGCCGGTGAAGCGGGCGAGGCGCGGTTCGGCATCGCCCACCTCGGCGATGGCCTCGGCGTAATCGGCGTGGTCGGTGGCCACGTGCAGCACTCCACCGGGCTTCAATCGGTCGGCGATCAGAGCGAACGTCGGGGCCTGCAGGAGTCGGCGCTTGTGGTGGCGGGCCTTGGGCCACGGATCCGGGAAGAACACCCGCACGCCGGTGAGTGACGCGGTGGTCAGCATCTTCTCGAGCACCTCGACGGCGTCGCCGCGCAGGATCCGCAGGTTCCGGATCGGCGCGTCGGTGTTGCAGCTGCGTTCGATGTTCTGCAGTGTCTGGGCGATGCCGGGCTTGTAGACCTCCACGGCGATGAGGTTCACCTCGGGCTCGGCTTGGGCCATAGCGACCGCGGCGGTTCCTGTTCCGGATCCGATCTCGAGGACGAGGGGCGCGGAGCGACCGAACCAGGCGTCGACGTCGAGCGGTTCGTCGCCGACTTCCTTGCCGAGTTCGGGCCAACGACGGTCCCAGCACTGCTGCTGGGGGTCGGTCAGCGATCCACGGCGGGACCGGAAACTCGTCACCCTGGGGTATAGGCGGTTCCCGCGGGTCGGGCGCTCCTCGAGCGTCTCGGTGGTGTGCTGATCGGCTTCGTTCACCGGTCCATTGTCGCGTATTCCGAGAGTGTGTGGCGGGAGTGACCTGAGTGGCCACAGTGTTTTCTCAGGGAAGCATTCGTTCGGCTGCCTGTCAGCGATCTCTCTGCGACAATTTCCGCCGACGATCGGGGGATCATGACGGGGGAGTTGTGGCACCACCTCGCCGCGCAGGTCGAACAACTGGATGCGCAGGCAGGGCGGTTGATTCGCAGGGCGCTGACCGAGCATACGGCCGCGCTGCGGGTGCAGGTCGCGGGGCGGGCCGGGACCGGCCGGGAGAGCGTCGAGACGCAGGTACGCGAACTGCTGCTCCGCAGGGTCGATATCGAGGGTGGGCGAGTAGACGCGGCCGTGGGCGGAGTGGCAGTGGACACGCCGGACGGTCCCGACCCGGTCCTCGACGGTGACGTCGTCGTCTACGTCGTGCCGCGTCGTCTCGACCCGGCCGTCGCCCATCCGGCCGACCGCGCCGCGCTGACGGCCGTGGATCCTTGTCGCCTCGTCCTCGTGGTGACGGGTGGGACGGATGACAGCGAGTGCGCTCTCGTCGCGCGTGCGACGGGGGTGCCGCCGGATCAGGTGGTCGCGGTCCGCGATGAGGAACTGCTCGGGGAACGGCTCGCCGCGCGTGCGGTCGTGGCGCGCCGCCTACGTGACGAGGAGCTCGCCCGGGTCGTGGCGGGCGTCCCGGCGGCACCGCAGGTGCGCGAACTCGTCGAACAGACACTCGACCTGGTCGGGCTGGACCCGATGGAGTCCGTCGCCGCGGGACTACGGTGACACCGCCGAGCGGACTCGTGGATCCGGCCGACGACGTCCTGCGCCGATGGAACCCGCGCGGATGGATGGGACTGCACCGGCCGGCCGCGACCGGCGTGCGGGTCGTCGGAGTGCCCGGTTCCGGCGCCGACACGCTGGCAGCGGAGCTACGACCTCTGGGCGGGCTGGACATCACGGACGACGGCCGCGCCGTCACCCTCGTGGTGTTCGACCCGTCGGCGACGATCGGCCGCACCGAACTCGACCTCGTCCGCTCGGCGGCAGCCGAGTCGATCGAGGTCGTCTGCGCACTGACGGGCATCGACCGCTTTCCCGACTGGCGTGCGGTCCGCGACGCCGACGTCGAGATCCTGCAGCGGCACGCATCCTGGCTGCCGAGGGTCGTGGTCCTGCCCGTGAGCGCCGCGGCCGCTCGGCGGGCACGCGAACTCGAGGACGACGCGAGCGAGGCGGTCCGGCAGACCCTGCTCACCGCGTCCGGACTCGTCGAACTGCGGGACGTCCTGGCCGCCACGGTCCGGTCGTCACACGACCCGCGACGAGCACGCGCCGCGGTCGTCGCCGCCACCCGGCCGATGATCGAGGAGGAGATCGGACGACTGAGCGCGGAGGACGAGGAAGGGGGCCTGCGTGCGGAGCGCTCCCGCCTCACAGCCGCAGCACCACCCGCGACCTCCGGCCCCGACCTGCGCCGGCTTCAGGTGACGCTGTTGCAGGAGGTCGCGATGCGCGTGCGGGCGGCGTCCACCGCCGCGGGCGAGGTGCTCGAGACCGCGGACGCGGATGCGGTGGTCACGACGATCGACACCCACGTCGACGACCTGTGTGCGCGGCTCACCGACGAGACGGCCCGGATCGCACCGGGCACTCCGGCGCCGGAACCCACGCGCACCGCCCGCCCACCGCAGACCGCGCGGTCGATGGAGGACACGCTGACGGTGGTCTTCGGTGCGTCGGCAGGCGCGGGTCTCGGCAGACTGCTCCTCACCCCGTTCGGGGACCTGCCGGGCTGGATGTCGCTGGTGGTCGCGATCGCGTGCGCGGTTCCGGCCGCCGGATGGCTGATGCGGATCCGTAGGCGAATCGCCTACCGCGACCGGATGCGGCGGTGGATCGCCGACGAGCTCGCGACCGTACGGGCGGAACTCGACACCTGGATCCGCACCCGCATCCACGAGACGGAACTGCAGTCCACCGCGCTCGCGGTCGCTGCGCGCGACCGGCACGCGACCCGCGTGCGGGAACGCGTCGCCGCGATCGACGCGGAGATCGCCCGTCGCCGGGGCGAGCGGCGTGCCCGCACCGCCGCGTGCGAACGCGACCTGGCGGCACTCGGACACATCCCGGAACCGCAAGGTGCCGGGGTGCGTCCAACCGGATAGGAGCGATCCGGCGCGTGCCGGGTCGGAAAGGGGAGACGATGGCCGAATTCGCCGGCTCGGGTGGCACACCCCAGCCGTTCACCGATCCCTTCGATCCGTCCGGGTTCGATCCGTCCGAGTTGGCCGCCTGGGCCGACGAGCTCGCCCCGACGACCGACCTCGACGGTGACGGCGCCGCCGAGACGGTCGTCGCCGATACCGAGCACTGGGGAGTCGGTGGCGACTGGGGCGACGGTCTGGTGGTGGCTACCGACACCGATCTCGACGGCAGCAGCGATCGCCTCTCGGTGATCGCGGACGACGGCCGTTACGGCGTGTGGGAATACTGTCGCGAGCTCGACGGATCGGGTCGGTGGAGTCGACTGGACACAGGTAGCCTTGAATACGACGTACACCACGGAGAAGAGTCGAAGTGATTCATATCCGGCTGCGCAGCAGGGGGAGGGGACGGTATTGTGCGCAAGTTCTGAATCGTTTCTGTGAGATTTCCGACCGGCCCCGAGTGACGCCGGTCGACATTCCGACGTTAACCTCTATGAAAAGGACATCCGGCGCCTACTTCGCCTGTTCGGCCACGGACGAAGTAGGTGGTACCCCTGCCGAGAGGGGCAAGCCCGGGTCTGCCCTCGTCCGCACAGAAGAACGTGCAGGTCGGAGGTGGGATCCCGGTTCCGGGCACACCCCAGGAGAGTTTTGATGACCTCAGCGACCATTCCCGGTTTGAACGGTACCGACGACAAGCTCCCGACCCAGCATGCCGAGTTGCTTGCCTGGGTCCAGGAGATTGCCGAGCTCACCCAGCCCGATCGTGTCGTATGGGCCGACGGATCCGATGAGGAATGGGACCGTCTGACCTCTCAGCTGGTCGAGGCAGGCACCTTCACGCGTCTGAACGACGAGAAGAAGCCGAACTCGTTCCTGGCCAATTCCGATCCGTCGGACGTCGCACGCGTCGAGTCGCGCACCTTCATCTGCTCGAAGAACGAGATCGACGCGGGCCCGACCAACAACTGGGTCGACCCCGACGAGATGCGTGCCACGATGACCGAGCTGTACCGCGGCAGCATGCGCGGACGCACCCTCTTCGTCGTGCCCTTCTGCATGGGCCCGCTCGGAGCCGAGGACCCGAAGCTCGGCGTCGAGCTGACCGACTCGGAGTACGTCGTCGTCTCGATGCGCATCATGACCCGCATGGGCAGCGCGGCTCTCGAGAAGCTCGGCACCGACCGTCCGTTCGTCAAGGCGCTGCACTCCGTGGGTGCGCCGCTCGAGGCCGGTCAGCAGGATGTCCCGTGGCCGTGCAACGACACGAAGTACATCACCCACTTCCCCGAGACCCGTGAGATCTGGAGCTTCGGCTCCGGCTACGGCGGCAACGCCCTGCTCGGCAAGAAGTGCTACTCGCTGCGCATCGCGTCGGCCATGGCGCACGACGAGGGCTGGCTGGCCGAGCACATGCTGATCCTCAAGCTGATCTCGCCCGAGGAGAAGGCCTACTACATCGCTGCGGCGTTCCCGTCGGCCTGTGGCAAGACCAACCTCGCGATGATCCAGCCGACCATTCCGGGCTGGCGTGCCGAGACCCTCGGCGACGACATCGCGTGGATGCGTTTCGGCAAGGACGGCCGCCTCTACGCCGTGAACCCCGAGTTCGGCTTCTTCGGCGTCGCGCCGGGCACCAGCGCCGACTCGAACCCGAACGCGATGGCGACCATCGAGGCCGGCAACACCATCTACACCAACGTCGCGAAGACCGACGACGGCGACATCTGGTGGGAGGGCATCGGCGGCGAGACCCCGGCGCACCTCACCGACTGGCTGGGCAACGACTGGACCCCCGAGTCCGGCACCAACGCCGCGCACCCGAACTCGCGTTACTGCACCCCGATGTCGCAGTGCCCGATCCTCGCCCCCGAGTGGGACGACCCGCAGGGTGTGCCGATCTCCGCGATCCTGTTCGGTGGCCGCCGCAAGACGACGGTGCCCCTCGTCAGCGAGTCCTTCGACTGGCAGCACGGCACCTTCCTCGGCGCGACCCTGTCGTCCGAACAGACCGCCGCGGCAGAGGGCAAGGTCGGTAGCGTCCGTCGCGACCCGATGGCGATGCTGCCCTTCCTCGGCTACAACGCCGGCGACTACCTGAACCACTGGATCACGCTCGGCAAGAACGCCGACGAGGACAAGCTGCCGAAGATCTTCTACGTCAACTGGTTCCGTCGCGGCGACGACGGCCGCTTCCTGTGGCCCGGCTTCGGCGAGAACTCGCGCGTGCTCAAGTGGATCGTCGACCGCATCGAGCACAAGGCCGGCGCGCAGTCCACGCCGATCGGCTACGTGCCCAGCGCCGCCGACCTCACGCTCGACGGTCTCGATGTCGATCCCGCCGACGTCGACGAGGCCCTGAAGGTCGACGTCGAGGAGTGGAAGTCCGAGATCGACGGCATCGCCGAGTGGTTCGAGTTCCTCGGTGAGAAGGTGCCCTCGGGCATCCGCGACGAGTTCGAGGCCCTCAAGCAGCGCCTCGGCTGAGTCCGTACACGACGACGAATGCCGTTCCCGGTTTCCCGGGGGCGGCATTCGCCGTCTGTGGGGTGAAATCCGGGAAATCGTTCACAGCGGATATCTCGGTTGTGCCACGCCGACCGGTGACGTAGTTCCACGATGCACTGCAACTACTTCCGTCGGCGAGCGGGTCGTCTCGTGCGTGGTTCGAGTCGTATCGGTCGGAAGTGTGCGGCACTGGTGGGGGCATTGCCGGGCGACGGCGCAGTCCGTGCGCTGTCACCTTCCCTTGACGAAATAGCCCAGGGCCATCACGCCGTCGTCGAATCGCTTCTGCGCACGCCTCTTGTCGAACACTGATCCCCCCGGCTCTCGTACGGAACATCCGGGAGGAAGATCCTAGTCAGCGTGCACCGAAGGGTGCTCCGTGGGCAACTGCTTTACACCTCACGCGTTCTGCGTTGCCGCCCACTCGTCGAGCCGTCGCTTTGCTTCCTCCGCGGGCACGTTCTCGACCCGCGTCATCACGGCCCACCGATGACCGAACGGATCGAGGATCGACGCGAACCGGTCGCCGGTGACGAAGGTCGACGGTTCCTCGAACACCCGGGCACCGAGGGCGACGGCCCGCGCGAACACGGCGTCGGCGTCCGCGCAGTACAGCACGTACGAATGGTCGACGTCGTTCGTTCCGCTCGGCGCGTGCAGGCCGATGCCGAGATGGGGATCGCTCAATTGCAGTCGGCCGTAGTCGAAGTCGAGCTCTGCGTGCATCACCGTCCCGTCGGGGCCGTCCATCCGCTCGACGACGGTCGCTCCGAACGCGTCGCAGTAGAAGTCGATCGCGCGGGAGGCACCGTCGACGACGAGGAAGGGGGTGAGGGAGGTGTATCCCTCGGGGATGGGGTTCACCGAATTCGTCATGGCGCCAGTGTCGGACGCCGACCGTGCGCTCGTATTGAAGAAATCCGACCGGTGACGACCTAGGGGCGGAAGACCGCGCGCAGGCAGTCGTCCTCCTTGTTCTTGAACATCTCGTAGCCGCGTACCGCGTCGGTGAGCGGAAGGTCGTGCGTCATGAGCCAACTCGGGTCCAACCTGCTCTCGAGGACGTGTTCGAACAGGGTGGGCACGTACCGCTGGCCATGTTGCTGCGCCGTCCGCAGGGTCAAGCTCTTGTTCGTCAGCACCGCCATCGGGAACTTGTCGGTGACACCGTAGATGCCGAGCACCGACACGACTCCGCCCTTGCCGCAGGACAGGATCGCCTCGCGCAGAGAGGTCGCGCGGTCGCTCTCCATCCGCAGCGCCTGCTTGACCTTGTCGTAGGCCTGCATGACGCCGGTTCCGTGACCCTCCATGCCCACAGCGTCGATGCAGGCGTCCGGTCCGCGTCCGCCGGTGCTCTCGCGGAGCGTCTCGTAGACGCTGTCGACCTCGGCGTAGTCCACGGTTTCGGCGCCGACCTTCTTCGCGGCGCGGTCGAGGCGGTCTCGGAAACGGTCGATCACGATCACCCTGTCGGCGCCCATGATCTTCGCGCTTGCCGCGGCCATGAGACCGACGGCGCCGGCGCCCCAGACCGCCACGGTGTCGCCCGGGGTGATGTCGCAGAAGTCGGCGCCCATGTAGCCCGTCGGTACCGCGTCCGACAGGAACAGGGCCTGTTCGTCGCCGACACCGTCGGGGATCTGGAAGCAGTTGACGTCGCCGAAGGGCACGCGGATGTACTCGGCGTGCGAACCTTGGTACCCGCCGAAGGGATGGGTGTAGCCGTAGATTCCGCCGGTGGGATAGCCCAGCACGGGTTGCTGCATCGCGGCGTTCGGGTTGGTGGTGTCGCACACCGCGTGCAGGCCGTCGGCGCAGTACGGGCACTTCCCGCATCCGATGAACGACGGCACGACCACCCGGTCGCCGACCCGCACGTTCGTCACCTCCGGGCCGGTGTCGACGATCTCGCCCATGAACTCGTGGCCGATCACGTCGCCCTCCCGCATCCCCGGCAGGTACCCGCCGAGGAAGTGCAGATCGGACCCGCAGGTCGTGGTGAGGCGGACCGCCACGATCACGTCGTGCGGGTTGACCAGGCCGGGATCGTCGACCGTCTCCACCGACAACTCGTTCACCCCTATCCAGCACAGGGCTCGCATCACGCGTCTCCTTCCGATGCACGGGCACTCGGACTGCCCTGCAGGGTGGGGATCTCACCGGTCTGCATGAGAGCCCGCGCACGGTAGAGCGCAGTGAAGGTCAGGGCGCCGGTGACGAGATCGGGGACGGGAACCTCGGCGCGCAGGGTCATCTCGGTGCCGCCCCGGGGCGCGTCGGACACCGCGAGCACTACGCGCGGACCCGGGGTGTCCGCGTCGTCCTCGCCGACGAACGCGAGTCCTTCCGAGGTGACGTCGATGCGGGTGTCCCAGGTCGTCGTCCCGCCGGGGCTCTCCCAGGTCCAGCGCAGCCGGTTCGCTTCGACCGTCTCCACCCGGACGTGGTCGCCGAAGACTCTGCTCAGGTTCTCGGGATCGCGCCAGAACTGCATGACCTGTGCGCGCGGAGCCGCGACGGTCACCGTCTGCGGTTTCCGAGCGTCGACGGGCCGGTCGACGGCGCGCCGGACGAATCCGCCCACCGAGCGACCGGCGTCGTCGATCGCCCTGTTCGCGTTCTCCACGACTCGGCTCGCGTTCTGCACGACTCTGTTGAAGTCGACCACGGTCGTCTCCTTGCTCGGATGCTCGGATGCTCGGATGCTCGGGTCGGTGTTCGGTGTTCGGTGTTCGGTCTAGTCAGGGTCTTCCGCGTTTCGGCGTCTGTTCGGCGACACCGTGCCGTAGCGGGGGGGTGATCGTCCACTGTGCTTCGTCGAGTGCACGGATCCTCGGCGCGAGCGTGCCCGGCGCCAGTTCGTCGTAATCGGGGACGGGAAGATCGTGACGACTCATATGGTCGGCTACCCGTGCTCGGTGGCCGGGCAAACCCGGTCGAGCCGATCCGAAATCTCGCGGGGCACGAACCCGTCGAGGCCGGGCCGGGCGACGACACGCCGACTCGCCGGGGAATAACGACGGCGTACGGATACGTTCGTACATCGATGGGCCCGCCGAGTCGTCCGATGACGGCGAAATGGTGCAATAGACCGAGACCGCGACCCGAGCCGCCGTGTGTGGCCATGAGGAGGATCGAGCATGAGCAGGATCTACGACAACGTCACCGAGCTGGTCGGACGGACCCCGATCGTCAAGCTCAACCGTCTGACCGAGGGAGCCGGCGCCACCGTCGCCGCGAAGCTCGAGTTCTACAACCCGGCCAACAGCGTCAAGGACCGCATCGGTGTCGCGATCGTCGACGCCGCCGAGAAGTCCGGTGAGCTGAAGCCCGGCGGCACCATCGTCGAGGGCACCTCCGGCAACACCGGTATCGCGCTCGCCATGGTCGGCGCTGCGCGCGGCTACAAGGTCATCCTCACGATGCCCGAGACGATGTCGACCGAGCGTCGCGTGATGCTCCGCGCCTACGGCGCCGAGATCGTCCTCACCCCCGGCTCCGAGGGCATGAAGGGTGCCGTCGCGAAGGCCGAGGAGATCGTCGCGAACACCGAGAACGCGATCCTCGCCCGCCAGTTCGGCAACCCCGCGAACCCGGAGATCCACTACAACACCACCGGTGAGGAGATCTGGAAGGACACCGCCGGTGAGGTCGACATCTTCGTGGCCGGCATCGGTACGGGCGGCACCATCACGGGCGCGGGCCGCAGGCTCAAGGAGTACAAGCCGGACGTGAAGGTCGTCGGTGTCGAGCCGGTCGACTCGCCGATCCTCAACGGTGGCGAGCCCGGACCGCACAAGATCCAGGGCATCGGCGCCAACTTCGTGCCCGACGTGCTCGACCGCGAGGTCTACGACGAGATCGTCGACGTGTCGTTCGAGGATTCGATTCGTATCGCGCGCGATCTGGGCACCCAGGAAGGCATTCTCGGCGGCATCTCGTCGGGTGCGATCGTCTGGGCGGCCCTCGAGCTGGCGAAGCGTCCCGAGAACGCCGGCAAGCTGATCGTCGCCGTCGTCTGCGACTTCGGTGAGCGGTACATCTCCACCCCGCTCTTCGAGCACATCCGGGACTGATCGCCGTCGTGGGTATCCTGCACACTCTCCGGGAGGATCTGCAGTCGGCGCGCGGCCACGATCCGGCCGCGCGCAGCGACGCGGAGAACGCCATCGTCTATTCGGGGCTGCACGCGATCTGGTCGCACCGCATCGCGCACCGGATGTGGCAGGTGCCCGCCCTGAAGGGACCTGCGCGGATCCTCGCGCAGTTCACCCGGTTCCTCACCGGCATCGAGATCCACCCCGGCGCGACCATCGGCCGGCGCTTCTTCATCGACCACGGCATGGGCGTGGTCATCGGAGAGACGGCCGAGATCGGCGACGACGTGATGCTCTACCACGGCGTGACGCTCGGCGGCCGGTCGCTGGCGAAGGAGAAGCGTCATCCGACGCTGGGCAACCGGGTCACCGTCGGGGCGGGGGCGAAGGTCCTCGGCCCGGTGGTGATCGGGGACGACAGCGCGATCGGCGCCAACGCCGTGGTCACCCACGACGTGCCGGCGGATTCGATCGCAACGGGTATCCCCGCGACCGTCCGGTCCCGCAAGAAGCACGAACCGCTCGTGGATCCGACGACGTACATCGATCCCGCGATGTACATCTGAGGTCGCGTCCTCCCGAAACACGAAAGAGGGGAGGATATGTGCGAGTTCTCCGTCGAGAACGTACATATCCTCCCCTTTTTTTCCGGGATCAGCCCTCGTAACCGAGCGGGTACAGCACCGACTTGGTTTCGCAGTACGCCTCGACGCCCTCGGGACCGTTCTCGCGGCCGATGCCGGAGTTCTTGTAGCCGCCGAACGGTGAACCCGGATCGAATGCGTACCAGTTGATTCCGTACGTGCCGGTGCGCACGCGCGAGGCGATCTCGAGGCCCTTCTCGACGTCGGTGGTGTACACCGAACCGGCCAGGCCGTAGTCGGAATCGTTGGCGATCTTCACGGCCTCGTCGACGCTGTCGTAGGGGATCACGCAGATGACGGGTCCGAAGATCTCCTCGCGGGCGATGGTCATGGAGTTGTCGACGTCGGCGAAGATCGTCGGTTCGACGAAGTAGCCCGTCTCGATGCCCTCGGGGCGACCACCGCCGAGCACGAGACGCGCGCCTTCCTCCTTGCCCTTGGCGATGTAGGACTCGACGCGATCGCGCTGCTTCGCGGAGATCAGCGGACCGAGTTGTGCGCCTTCGGTATCGGGCAGTCCGACGGGGAAGAAGGCCGCGGTCGCGGTCATCTTCTCGATCACCTCGTCGTAGCGCGACCGCGGCGCGAGGACGCGGGTCTGCCCGACGCAGGCCTGACCGGTGTTCATCAGGCCGGACATCACCAGCATCGGCATCGTCGAGTCGAGGTCGGCGTCCTCGAGGATGATCGCTGCCGACTTGCCGCCGAGTTCGAGCGAGCAGCGCTTGAGTCCGCGCGCGGCGATCTCACCGATGTGACGACCCACGGCCGTCGAACCGGTGAAGGTGATCTTGTCGACGTCGGGGTGCGAGACCAGGTACTCGCCGGTCTCGGCGCCGCCGGGCACGAGTGAGAGGACGCCCTCGGGAAGCCCTGCCTCCGTGAAGATCTCGGCGAGGACGTTCGTCGTCAGCGGCGATTCGGGAGCGGGCTTGAGGACCACCGTGCATCCGGCGAGCAGGGCGGGTCCGAGTTTGTTGAGCATCAGGAACAGCGGCACGTTCCACGCGATGACGGCGGCGACGACGCCGACGGGTTCGCGGCTGACGCGGCTGCGACCGAACAGGCCGGTGCGCTCCTCGGTCCATGGGAACGAATCGGCAAGCCCCGCATAGTAGTCGAGTGTGGCCAGGCCCGACGTCAGCTGCATCATCTCGACCGAGGCCGGCGGCTGGCCCATCTCCGCGGTGAGCGAGGCGCCGATCTCCGCACGACGCTCCTCGATGAGCTTTGCTGCCTTGCCGAGGATCTCGGCGCGCTCGCTCGGGGTGGTGCGCGACCACGGGCCTTCGTCGAAGGCCGTGCGGGCGGCGGACACCGCGGCATCGATGTCCTGCGGTCCCGCGACGGGCACGGAACCGACGCGCTCTTCCGTGGCGGGGGAGAACACCTCGAGTCTCTCGTCGGTCGACGGTGCCACCCATCGGCCGCCGATGAACAACTTGTCGTAGTCGGTCATGTCGCTTCCTCACCTGGCTGTGCTCGTGTATCGGCCGCATTCGTGTGACCTCGAACACTAGAACACGTTACAACTATTGACCAGGGGGTGACCAGACCGGACGGGATGGGAAGGCTCGATCCCCGAGATGGCAGCGACGGTGCAGGAGCCGAATCTCCTGCTCGAACTCGGGAACGGGCCCGTCGACGACGGCCTCCGGCACGACCTCGCGGATCGGCAGCGGACGTACCGGTGCCGGCGGCACGCCCATCTCGCCGAGCCACCGGACCAGTTGCTCGGAGGACGCCGCGTAGACGATCCGCCCCAGGCCCACCCAGCCGTGCGCGGCCGCGCACATCGGGCAGTGCTCACCGGAGGTGTAGACGGTGGCGGCGGCACGCCGGTCGGGTTCGAGATGTTCGGCCGCCCACCGCGCGAGCGCGAACTCGGGATGCCGGGTGCGGTCGCCGCCGGCGATGCGGTTGCGGTCCTCGGCCAGGACCGTGCCGTCCGCGTCGACGAGCACCGACCCGAACGGCTCGTCACCTGCCGCGACCGCCTCCTCCGCGAGTTCGACGCACCGCCGCAGATGCTGCAGATCCGTGTCGTTCACCATGGACGTCTCCTTCCTCCCTCGACTGCACCGTAGGGCGGGGGAGGAGCCGGGTGGCGCGAATCGGCGACCGTCACCACACTGGAGGGTGCCCAACGGTCAGGAGACATGTCATGGCGGAGAACAATCCGTTCGGGTTCGACCCCGAAGATCTCGACCGCGTGGTGCGGGAAGCCGGTGAGGAACTGCGGGAACTGAAGGACCGTATCTTCTCCTTCCTCGAACCGCCGGTGGCGCCGACGCGCACGCAGCCGCGGCCCGAGACCACCGGTGAGAAGGGCGACGGCGTCTGGGTCGTCTACACCACCGAGGACGACGGCGTGGCCCGCGTCGACCAGGTCCATCGCACCGAACTCGACGCGCTGCGCACGCTCAAGGGCAACACCGACCCGCGACGCTCGGTGCGGTTCCTGCCCTACGGGATGAGCGTGAGCATCCTCGATCGCCCGAGCGCCACCGAGGGCGGTGCCGCAGAGGAGAGTGCCACCGGCGACACCGCTCCCGACGACGCCGCGACCGGCGAGAACTGATCAGTTCTAGCCACCATCGTGGATGTAGGAGGCGAGCTGGTCGCGTTCGGTCTGTAGTTCGTCGATGCGGCTCTTGACCACGTCGCCGATACTGACGATCCCCACCAGCCGAGCGTCCACCACGACCGGTAGGTGCCGGATCCGTTGTTCGGTCATGGTCTCGGCGAGACTGTCGACCGAATCGGTGGGCAGGCAGGTCGTCACCGTCCGCGACATCAGTTCGTGTGCCGGGGCGGCGAGGATCGACGGTCCGCGTTCGTGCAGGGCGCGTACGACGTCGCGTTCGGTGACGATCCCGGCGACGGTCTTGCCCTCGCACACCACCATCGCGCCGATGTTGAACCGCGCGAAGTCGCCGATAAGCTCGCACACCGTGGTGTCGGGCTCGACCGTGTGCACCGCCGAGCCCTTGTTCCGCACAATGTCAGCAATCCGCATCCGGTACCGCCGATCTGCTCGCAGAGCATCCCGGCGGCCCCTCACCGGTTTCCGCCGGGACTCCGATGTGGTCCTCAGGGTAGGCCGGAAAACCGGGTGTGCCCGATCAGGTTATCCAGTCGTGACCTGCGGCGACGATCGATGCGCCGGTGAGGGTGCCCAGTGCGCCGAGTTCGGCGGGGACGATCTGCAGGTCCTGCACGAACCGTAGGCGGGCGTGCCGGGCCGCCGACGCGAGCATCGGCCGCCACAGGTGCCCGCCCGATTGCGCGAAGCCGCCGCCGACGACCACGCGTCCCACATCCGTCAGTGCCGCTGCCGACGCGATGACCTGGCCCAGTGCCGTCCCGGCCCGTTCGAGGGCCGCGGCGGCGACGCCGACCCCGGCCTCGGCGTCCGTGGCCAGCGCGACACCGTCGGGGCCTTCCCAGCCGTGGGCACGGGCCCAGCGCACCGCCGACGGGCCGCTCGCCACGGTCTCGATGCAGCCGACGCCTCCGCACGCGCACACCGTCGTGCCGTAGGGCGAGACGACGTGCCCGATGTGGCCGGCGTTTCCGGTGCGGCCGCGCACGATCCGGCCGCCGAGCACGAGACCGCCGCCGATGCCGGTGCCGAGCACGACCCCGAGCAGGTCGGCGACATCGCGTCCGGCACCGAAGCGCTGTTCGGCGAGGGTCGCGGCCGCGCCGTCCATCACCGGATCGACGCGGGCGTCGGGGAACACCGAACGCACGGCGTCGACGAGTGCGAAGCCGGAGCTCCACTCGGAGATGTTGATCGGGCCGATCGTCCCGGCGTTCGTGTCGACCGGTCCTGCCGCAGCGATACCCACGGCGGTCACCGGTCCCTCGCCGATCTCCGCGACCTCCCGCAACAGTCCCGCGCACGCGCCCCACACGTCCTTCCGGGGGACCGGCACGGATCGGGCTTCGAGCGGGGTGCCGTCGTCGGCGGCGACGGCCGCGGCGAGCTTGGTGCCGCCGACGTCCAGGGCCAATGCGGTCATGGCGACGACACTAAGCGACGGGTCAGCGTCGGCGCAGGACCAGTACGAGGTTGCTGGCGAGGAACTCCCGGACGCCGGGCACGTCCACGAGCCACCACGCCCAACTCGGGTGGTAGCGGGGGAAGGCCGCGAGCAGTTCGCCATCGGGTGTCGAACGTGCCCAGCGCAGACCGTCGCTCGCGCCCACGTCGAACAGCGACACCCCGTACCGGTTCTTCGGCTCCCTGCCGTGCTTGCGCGCGTAGCGCCGGGCCGCGTACTCGCCGCCGAAGGCGTGCCACGGACCGGTCTCGTGCCCGCCGAACGGTCCCCACCACAGGGTGTACGACAGCACCATCAGTCCGCCGGGCCGCGTGACGCGCAGCATCTCGTCGGCCATCACCCACGGCGTCGCGACGTGTTCGGCGACGTTCGACGAGAAGCACACGTCCACCGACCCGGTGCGCAACGGCAGCGCCAGGCCGGAGCCGCGGATCGCGCCGCCCACCTGCAGGCCGGCGGCGTGCATCTCCGACGGGTCGGGCTCGATCGGCACGTAGCGCGAACCCACCTCGGTGAACACGTCGGCGAAGTAGCCCGGTCCGCCGCCGACGTCGACGACCGTGGTGCCCGTCAGATCGGCGCCGGTCAGACCCGTGTAGAGATCGCCGATGAGGTCGACGGTGTCGCGCGCGAGACCGCCGTAGAACTTCTCGGGTGCTGTCTGCTCGAACCGGAAGCTGCCGAGCAACCCCACGGAGCGGCGCAGTGTGGCGCGGCGGGCGAACAGCCGGGTCACGTCGGTGCGGGGTCGGGTCGTCGATGGCACGTCCAGTCACCTTAGTGCGGGCCTCACACTCGTCCCTCACCTGTTGCCGCCCGGCACCCGCTACTGTGTCCCTGTCATCGTCCGAGTCACATCTGCCCGGCCGGGTGGTCGAGTCGACATACAGGGGGTCACCGCGTGCGGGAGGTTCTGCTGCTTTGCTGGCGCGATAGCGGACATCCGCAGGGTGGTGGCAGCGAGCGGTATCTCGAACAGGTCGGGGCGCAGCTCGCGGCGCGCGGCGTCCGCGTCGTCCTGCGGACTGCCTCCTATCCCGGAGCCGCCGAGCGAGACCGGATCGACGGCATCACCGTCAGCCGCGGCGGGGGACGGCTCACCGTCTATCCGCGCGCGCTCGCCGCGATCCTCGCAGGCAGATTCGGTGTCGGCCCCCTCGCCGGTATCCGTCCCGACGCCGTCATCGACACCCAGAACGGCATTCCGTTCTTCGCCCGGCTCGTCGCCGGTGCGCCCGTCACGGTGCTCGTGCACCACTGCCACCGCGAACAGTGGCCGGTCGCGGGCAGGCTGATGGCCAAGCTCGGCTGGTGGATCGAGTCGTCGCTCTCGCCGCGCGTGCACCACCGCAACCAGTACCTCACCGTCTCCCTTCCGTCCGCCGACGAACTGCGCGCTCTCGGGGTCGACCGGGAGCGGATCGCGGTGGTCCGCAACGGTGTCGACGCCGTTCCCGCCGGTGTCGCGGTGGGTGGCGACGACACGCGCACGGCCCACCCGAGCGTGTGTGTGCTCTCGAGGCTGGTGCCGCACAAGCAGATCGAGGACGCCCTCGCCGCGGTCGCTGCGCTGCGCGGCACCGTCCCGGGTCTGCATCTCGACGTCATCGGCGGCGGCTGGTGGGAGCAGAACCTCCGCGATGCGGCCGCCGAACTCGGCATCGGCGACGCCGTCACCTTCCACGGCCATGTCGACGAGCAGCGCAAGCACGAATTGCTCTCCCGCACCTGGATTCACGTGATGCCCTCGCGCAAGGAGGGGTGGGGACTGGCGGTGGTCGAGGCCGCCCAGCACGGTGTGCCCACCATCGGTTACCGCAGCTCCAAGGGATTGACCGACTCGATCATCGACGGCGTGACCGGTGTGCTCGTGGACTCGCCCGCCGAACTGACCGCCGCCGTCGCCGATCTGATCGCCGACGCCGACCGTCGTCGTCAGCTCGGCAACAAGGCCCGCATCCGCGCGGGCGAGTTCTCGTGGGAGGCCACGGGAGAGGGCGTGCACGAGGTCCTGTCCGTCACGACCTTCGGGCACACCGTCTCAGGACTGTTCCCGCGCGCCGACGAGCCGTCGACGCTCGCCGACCCGCTGCCCGAGCGCGCAGCCAGCGCCGCCGGCCAGTACCAGTAGCCACACGACGTGCGCCCCGATCGCCAGGGCGCGATGGGGTGACGGGGTCGAAGTGACTCCCTCCACCCGGTACAGGCTCAGATCCTCGTCCTGATAAGCGGTCTCGAGGGCTCCGAGCGTGCTCTGCGCGTCACCGAGTTCGCCCGGCGTGCCGTGCTCGACGAGCACCCAGCCCACCCCGCGGGCGGCGAGCGCACTCGGATCCGCGCCGGACAGCAGCAGGGCTTCGACGTCCTCCGCGCGACGACCCTCCCCGGCGACACTGCCCTCGGCGACGATCAGGGTTCCGGTCTGCAGGACGTCGGCGCGCAGCATGCGCGGGGACGGATCGAGCACCGGTACGGGCCCGGAGAAGTCGAAGACCCGGAACATGCCCACGGGCAGCACCGCCACGTCGCCGTCGTCGGCCGTGGCGATCTGCGACACCTTCTCCCAGCCCAACGGATAGCGCACGGGCTGCAGTTGCCCGCCCACACCCCACACCAGGTCGGGCAGCGCGACCAGCACGGCGGCGATCGCGGCCGCCGCCCACACCGGTTCGGGCGCCACGAAGCGCCGGGCGAGGACGGTCGTGCCGGCCGCCGCGGCGAGCGCGTAGGCGGGCATCGCCCACGCGACCCACTTCTGGGTGTCGCGCAGCAGTCCCGCGCCGGGCACGTTCACCATCGCCCATTCGCCGACGGCGAGTCCCGGGCCGGTCGCGGCGAGGGCGATGACGAGCACCGCAAGGACGGCAGGCACCGCGACCGCGACGATCACGGAGTTCCTACGTCGCCGCCACAGTGCCGGCACCCCGCACGCCACCACCGTGAGCAGCAGCAGGGTGCCCATCAGCGCCCATGCGGTAGTGCGCGAGGTGGGGACGGATTCGGCGTTCCAGATCCCGCCGAGCCCTGCCACCGAACCGATCGTGCCGAGCAGTGGTTCGGCCCGGGCGGCGAAGGCGCGCACACCGGCCGGGTCCGCTTCGGTGCCGCCACCGGCGAGCGCCGTCGCGATCAGCCACGGCAACGACACCGCGACACCCAGCGCGAGTGCGCCGCCCACGCGCGGCAGCACCCGCGTCCGCCCACCGGGCGCGACGAGGACGGCGCAGGCCGTCACGATCGCCAGCAGGGCACCGGTCGGGGTCAGCCCCGCAGCGGCCAGGCAGACCGCCAGCGACGCCCAGCCGCCGCGTCTCCGTCGCCGGATCGCGACGACCGCACAGATCGTCCACGGCAGCGCGGCGTACCCGGCGAGCAGACTCCAGTGGCCCTGCAACAGCCGCTCGGCGACATAGGGATTCCAGATCGCGACCGTCGCCGCGACGAGCCGGGCGCCGGTTCCGCTCGTCGGCAGCACCACCGCGACCAGCCGTGCCGCACCCCATCCCGCCGCCCACAACGACGCGACGAGCAGCGCCGTGACCGCGACACCACCGTCGACGACGGTGCTCACCCACGCCAGCAGGGCGTCCTGCGGCACCGCGCGGGCGGCGGCGTCGGACAGACCGAGCGCAGAATCGGTGAGGAACGATCGGGGAGTGCTCACCGCGTCGCGGAAGAGCAGGTAGCCGGGGGAGACGAGGAACGGACCGAGCACCGCGACCGTCAGGACGAGGGACCAGACCGCCGGGAGAGCCGCCGTCGTGGACATGCGGGACGACTCCGGGCGGGACATGGCGGCAGAATACGGTGTCGTTCCGGATGGGAGGATGAGCGGATGCCGCGAACACCCCGACCCGCGTCGGAGGGAACCGAGACCACTCGTGGTTCGACGACGGGAACCGCCGTCACCGGCATGACACTGGTGACGGTCGGCGCGATGACCGCGAACCTCGCGTCCTATCTGTTGCANGGACGCTGGCTCGGGCCCGCCGGATACGGCGAGTTCGCGAGCCTGCTCGCCGCGCAGCTCGTCCTCGCCGTGCCGGCACTGGCGTTGCAGACGGTCGTCGCCCGGGAGGCCGTGCACGGCACCGGCGCCGCGGCGCTGCGTCGTCTCGGTTACCGCTGCGCCGTGCTCGCCATCGTCGTCGCGATGCTCCTCGTGCCCGTCGTGGCGTGGGCGCTCGACACGAGTGTCGGCGGGGCGTTCGGGTCGCTCGTCACCGCGCCGCTGCTCGTCCTCCTCGCCGCCGAACAGGGCCTGCTGCAGGGCCGGGGCAGGTTCGCAGCGCTCAGCGTCGTCCTGTCCGCCGCGGGCGTCGCGAAGGTGGTGCCGGCCGTGGCGGTGCTCGCCGTCGGAGGCGGCCCCGGTGCCGCGCTGTTCGCCGGGGCGCTCGGCACGGGTGCGGTCGCGCTGGCCGCGAGTGTGCTCGTGGGCCGGACGTCGGGTGGACGGACGGAACCGGTCCCGACCGCCGGGGCGGTGCTGCGTGCCTCCCAGGTGCAGCTGGCCCTCATCGCGCTCACGTCGCTCGACCTGCTGCTCGCCCGCATGCTGCTCGATCCCGATTCCGCCGGGTTGTACGCGCTGGGGGCGGTGGCGACGAAGGTCGCCTTCTGGTTGCCGCAGGCGGTCGGTGTGGTGCTCTATCCGCGGATGGCGAATCCCGCCCAGTCGGCGGCCGCGGTGCGGTCGGCGCTCACCGTCCTCGTCGCGATCGGCGCGGTGCTCGTCGCCGGCGCGGCGATCTGCGCACCGATCGTCCCGATGCTGGTCGGCGACGCCTACGGGCCGGTGCAGTCGCTGCTGTGGCTGTTCGCACTGCAGGGCGCGTGTCTGGCCGTCCTGCAGGGCGCGCTGCTGTCGGCGATCGCCGGGGAACGTACCCATCTCGCGCTCGTCGCGTGGGTGGGCCTCGCCCTCGAGGCGGTGCTGATGTTCACGGTGGCGTCGACCCTGCGGCAGTTCATCGCCGTCGCTGTCGGTGTGGCCGCCGCGACGGCCGCGGTGGTCGCGGTGCTCGCTCTGCGCGGTGCTGCAGTGGCCCGGTCGTCCACGGACGACGCGGTGACCCCGTCCACCGACGAGTCACCCGCGAACGACACCGCCCCCCACCGGGATCGGTGAGGGGCGGCTCGGTTCGTCTACCGGACGATCACTCCTGCGTCGGAGGCTTCCGCAGATCGGTGCGCGGGATCTCCTGCGTTCGATCCGTCGTCCAATCACGCTGCTGCGCGTTCGGATCGGTCTGGCGCGGGATGACCTCGGTGCGGTCCTCGGTGTGATCGCGCTGCGCGCCGCCCGAATGCGCCGGGCCGACCGTGGTCGTGGCCGGACCTGCCGGGGCGGGACCGCCGGTCGCGGTGGCCGGACGACGGTTGCCGCCACCGCGGATGCCGAGCACGAAGCCGACGATCAGCAGGATGACGCCGAGGATGCCGAGGATGATCGGCAGGGTGCGGCCGAACAGCGAGATGGTGTCCTGGCCGTCCTTGGCCTGGCCGATCTGGTACTCGATCGTCTCCTCGTCGAACGGCAGCGTCACGTTGAGGACCGTCACCTCGGGCTTGTCGGCCTCGCGGGCGTAGTACTGGTCCTGCTGCTCCTGGCCCTTGACGACGACACCGGTGACCGGGTCGACCCACAGGTCGCGGATGTTGTTGTACCAGCGGGTCATCGTGATCGGCTCGTCGCCCTCACCGACACCCCAGGTGGAGGCGGGCAGGCTGAGCTTGTAGGTCGGGACCTCGGGGTCGGCCTTCGAGAGGTCGACCGGCCCGATCTCCTGGCTGAAGTGGTAGACCTTCATGCCGTTGATCTCCTCCTCACCGACGAAGTCGATGGGGAAGTTCTCGCGAGCGTTGATGTCGTAGTACGGGTACGACTCCTGCTGGACGTCGAACGGGAACTTGTACTGCAGTCCGGCGCGGTTGTCGATCTCCACCGGCGGCTTGTCGGCGCTCACCTGGATCGTGCTCACGCGCTCCGGGAACTCCTCCTCCGAGACGGGCATGGAGGTCTTCCGGTCGATCGTGAGACGGTCGACGACGGCCGAGACCAGGCCCGTGTCCCCTTGCATGTCGAGTCGTCGCACGGTCTGGCCTGCCTGCAGCGTCATGACCTCGGCGTTCGAGGGATCCTCGACGGTGACGAAGCGCTGCGCGACGATCGGCACGTCGCGATCGACCTGCGCGTTGCCGGCGAGCAGCTGACGGGAATTGAGGATGTCGCCCGTGCCTTCGGCGACCGTGGTCACCTCGAGATCGAGCGGTGTCGTTCTCAGCTTCCCGAGCGTGTACGTCGGCACGAGAATCGCGATCACCAGGAGGAAGGCCCCCAGGCCCACCAGAATCATTGCCAGTATCCGGCCGGAGCTCGAACGCTCAGCCATGCTTTCTCCTCACTCAACGGTCGTCATCGAGTACCCCCACCGGCAGCAGCAGGGCTGCACGGATCGCCTGGCATCCGGCCCGCGAACACCACGTGAGCTCAGACACTAACAGCCCGGTATGGCAATATGCGCGCCCGCTCGCCGCTGGGATGGATCGGTAGTCGATCTTCGTCGCGGCCGGGATCGTCCCGTTCCGGGTGATCCTGCTCTGTCCACCGCTCCCGCGACACGGCACACTGGTGCCCGATGACCACTACCACCGACCGGAACCGCAGCATGAGCGGATTCCTTCCGGCACTCGAAGGAATGCGCGGTTTCGCCGCAGTGGGCGTGTTGATCACCCACGTCGCGTTCCAGACCGGCGCGGTGCACGACTCAGTGATCGGCCTGGTGTGGGCGCGGTTCGACCTCGCCGTCGCCCTGTTCTTCGCCCTGTCCGGTTTCCTGCTGTGGCGACCGCACGCCGCCGCGGCCCGCGCGCTCGGTCCGTCCCCCTCGACGACCCGCTACTTCCTCTCCCGCGCGACCCGCATCCTCCCCGCCTACTGGACCGTCGTGATCCTGGTGCTGTGGTTGCTGCCCGGCGCGGGCGGCGGCGCGACGGTGTGGTGGTCGAATCTCGCGCTCGTGCAAGTGTTCGTCCCACTGACCCTCACCGAGGGCCTCACCCAGATGTGGAGTCTGTCGGTGGAGGTGGCCTTCTATCTCGTGCTGCCGCTGCTGGCGCTGGCGGTGAGCGGGCTGCGCGGGGACGCCGCCCGTTACCGCGTCCCGCTGCTGCTCGCCGTGAGCGCACTGTCGCTGCTGTGGGCGTGGCTACCGGTCGGCACCCCCGACCACATCAACCACACCAACTGGCTGCCCGGCTACCTGCCCTGGTTCGCGGCGGGAATGATCCTCGCCGAACTCGTCACCGGCCCCGAGACGTGGATGCACCGCTTCGCGGCGCGGCGCACGGTGATGGGAGCGATCGCCGTCGCCGCCTTCGCTGCCGCCACCACCCCGCTGGCCGGACCGGAGACGCTCACCGATCTCGCACCCACCGAATATCTCGCCAAGATCGCCCTGGGCGCGATCATGAGCTTCGCCCTGCTCGCCCCGCTGACCCTCGCACCGCGCCGGCAGCACCGCGTCCTGGCGAGCCCGGCCGCACTGGCCGTCGGACGCTGGTCGTACGGCGTGTTCATCTGGCATCTCGCGGTGCTGTCGATCGTCTTCCCCGTCTTCGGGATCCCGGCTTTTGCGGGGCACTTCTGGTTCGTCCTGACGGTGACGGTCGTGCTGAGTCTGGCCGTCGCGTCCGTCAGCTACGCCCTCGTCGAGGAGCCGGCGCGGGCCGCCTTCCACCGCTGGGACAAGGCCCGGCGCGGTACCGCCGCCAGGCCCACCGCGACCACGCCGACGAGCGCCGCGAACTGAATCAGGAACGAGTGCCCGACATATCCGTCGGGTGATCGCCACGGCCCGGTGGACAGCAGCGCCATCGCCAGCATCGTCGCGCCACCCGCGGTGCCTACGAGCACACGCGACGCCAGGACGGGGCCGTGGCGCACCGCGAGCGCACCGATCCCCACCGCGCCGGCGACCGCGACGGCGGCACCGGCCCATCCCGCGAGGAGCGTCGCGGCGACCAGCACACCGGTCAGCGCGAGAACCGACGAACCCCAGGTGCGCGGCATCGGACCCGGATCCTCGACCCGCCGCCGCGGCCACACGGCCGCCGCGAACAACGGGACGAGCAACAGCAACCCGCCGAAGATCCCGAGCCGGTACCAGCGGTCGGTCGCGAACTCGAGTGTCAGCGTCTGCTCCGGCCCGGCCGGCACGATCCAGCCCTGCTGCCAGCCGTCCACGACGACCGGCGTCGCCACGGCACCGTCCGGGGTGCGCGCCACCCAGCCGACGTTGGTGCTCTCGGGCACCACCACGAGCCGGTCCTCGTCGCCCGCCGGAACCATCACTTCGCGCAGGTTCTCCGTCCAGCGGCCCTTGTCGAGTTCCGTCGGCTCCGCGACGGGCGCGTCGGGACCGGGGACGTCGAGCCGAAGGCCCGAGACGACGAAGGCCGCACCGGGATCGACGTCGATGTCGACCCGGCCCGGGTTCATGCCGACGACGTCGGTGCCGCACAGTGTCGCGGGGACCTCCACGCCCGCCGCGAGATCGGCGACCCGCGCGGTGAGCGACGTGCGGTAGCTGCGTCCGTCGATCTCCACGACGGGTCCGCGCTCGCAGTCGACGGTCACCGTCTCGTCGTAGACGGATCCCTGTGCCCCGATCGGCCCGTCGTCGCCGAGCACCGACACCTCGGCGAGCCCGGGCGGGGTGAGTTTCGAGAAACCCAGCACTGTGCGATCGAGGGTGTCGCGCCAGTGCACCACGGTGAGTTCGATCCGGTCCGTGACGTGCGGGGTCAGATCGACGATCGTGTCGTCACCGTCGAGTTCGCGCACCTGCGGTCCGTTGCCGAGATTCACCGCGACCCGCGACGGCGCGACCGGCAGCGCTCCCAGCGCCGTCCTGATCTCCAATCCCGTGACGCGTTGTTCCTCAGGAAGCTCCAGCGTGAGCGACGGCCGCGGCGCACCCGCTTCGAGCGAGCTATCCTCCGCGGTCCACGACGTCCGCGGGTCGCCGTCGGTGAGGGCGAACGCCGAGCCATGCAGGTCGACGACGTCGGCGTCACCGCGCGCGACGACCCGATCCGAACGGTCCGCGAGGTCCTCGAGCGCCGGCCCGGGGCGCGCGCGCAGGAGCAGTTCCGGGCGGACCCAGGTCTCCTGCGGCACGTCCAGGGTGCGGGTGAACATGCCGGGTTCCTCGGCGGAGGTGGCGAGTCCCCGCGCGCAACGGACACGGTCGTCGGTGTCGACGCAGCTGCCGCGGCCGGGGAATTCCTGGCCGAGCTGCCATCCGCGTACCGCGGCGTCCTCGACCGGGCCCGGCACCACGATGCGGCGACGGATGTCGATCGGGCGTGGTTCGTTCCGGTCGGTGAAGTCCTCGACGACCACCTCGGTGAGACCGAACTGGTTGCCGACCGTGCCGCGTTCGGTGTGCACGGACGTGATGCGGATCCACGAGGTGGTGCCCAGCGGCAGCGCGACTGTCTGTTCGCGTCCCGGTTCGTCGACGCGCACCGCCGTGCTGCCCCGGTCGGTGGACACCTCGAGCCACTTGACGGGATCGCCGAGAGCACCGGAGCTGGTCGTCAGGTGCAGCAGACCCGCTTCGATCGGCCGGTCGAGGTCGAGCTGCAGCCACTGGCCGATCGCCGATTCGAGTCCGTTGCTGTGCCAGCCGGTCGTCGGATCGCCGTCGACCACCGCGGCCGGGCTGCTTGCGACCGACGTGCCACCGAGCTGGGTGGCATCCGACGCCGCGCTGGACACGCTGATGCGGGCGCCTTCCCATTCGGCCCGGACGAGTTCGGTGTCGGGCACCGGATAGTCGGGGACGGCGTTGTGGGTGCGACGCGGGTCGTCGGCGGTCCGGATCGTCGACGAATGATGGTCGACCTGCCCGTAGTCCGTCTCGCGGTCCGTCGGGGTGTCGGTGACCGTCACCTCGTCGACGGGCAGACCCGCGCGGGCCGCGTCGGCGGCGAGGAGCGTGGGACCGACGAACTCGGGCTGCGCGGTGTTGCGGCGCAGCAGCGCTTCGGGGCCGCCCTGCACGACCGGCACGTCGGCGATGTCCACGACGTAGGGACCGACGGGTGCCGCGGCGGGTTCGGCGACGCGGTAGATCTCCACGGCCGGATAGGCAGGTCGCAGGTCGGCGTCGGTGACGAAGTCGTCGGGGTTGTCGAAGACGATGTCGTCACCGAACTCGGCGACCCGCTCGATGCCCGGCGAACCGTCGAGCGCGCGATGCACGAGTGCCGGTCGCGCGGCGGGAGAGGTGTCGGGATCGAGGTCGTTGCGCACCACCAGGAAGCCGATGCCCTGACCGCGCAGGGTCGCGGCGAGACCGTCGGACGGGCGGCCGTCGGCGATGTCGCGTTGCACGGCGTCGAGGGCACGGATGGCGCCGGGTGGCACGAGCGGGACGGCGTCGCGCACCGCCCACGGCGTCGATGCGAGTGCCTGCAGCGGTTCGTCGCGGGTGAGCCCCCACATCTGGCTGCCGAACGGCGCGCCGGGAACGATGAGGGCGCGTTCGCCGCGCTCGCTCGTGTTGTCCTCGAGCCAGGCCGCCGTGGCGTGCCAGTGCTCGGGGACCTCGTCGAAAGCGCCGCGCGGAGCGAGCCGCCCGGTCCACGCGAGTGAGGTCGCGAGCGTCATCGCGACGAGGATCAGCGTCGTCACCGCGACCATCGGATTGCGTTCGGGATGCGCGAAGGCGTTCCGGGCACGCGTCCACGGCACCGATCCGGGCAGAGGAACGGCGCGCAGTAGGTGCGCGATCCCGAGCACGATCGGCAGTCGCACGAGCGGCTCGAGCTTGTGGACGTTGCGCAGCGGCGCACCGGCGGTGTCGAGGAACAACCGGACCTGCTCGGCGAACGGCGAGTCGAGCTGGCCGACGTAACCGACGCCCATGCCGACGAGACCCACCACGAGGATCAGGGTGAAACGACCGCGCGCGGGCATCGACCGCATCGCGAGACCGGCGAGACCGACCGCGGCCAGGGCGCCGGTGACGAGGACCGCGGCCGGTTGCGTGACGAGCACGGCGCCCGCGATGCGTTCGGGGGAGACGAAGGGCGTCCAGCTGCTGGTGCCGCGCAGCACCTCGGCGAGCGACGTCCATTCGGTGGTGACACCGGACGATTCGATGAAGTCGAGGAAGGGCGGACTGACGCGACCGAGCAGCAGCAGCGGCACCATCCACCAGGTCACCGCGACGACGCACAGCGGCAGCCACCACAGGGTGAAGCGCCACCAGCGCCGGTTCGGACGGTGCGCGGCCCACCACAGCGCCGCGACGAGACAGGCCGCGGCGGTCGCGACCGCGTTGATCGCGCCCATGAGCGCCACCGCCACGGCGGACTGCGCGGCGAGCCGGCGGGCCGAGCCCGGATTCTGCGTGTTCAGATACCGCACCAGCGGCAGCAGCACCCACGGCGCCAACATCATCGGATGTGCTTCCGACGAGATGGAACCGAGCGTCGTGAGGACGCGCGGGGACAGCACGAACACCGTCGCCGCGATCAGACGGGAGCTACGGCTCCCGATACCGAGGGCTTCGGCGAGGCGGACGAGACCCCAGAATCCGGCGACGAGCAGCAGCACCCACCACACCCGCTGGGTGATCCAAGGGGGGATGTGCAGCAGTTGACCCGCGGCGAAGAACGAGCCGTGCGGGAAGAAGTAGCCGTACGCCTGGTTCTGCACCTGCCCGAGCGGCGCCACACTGCTCCACTGGTGAGCGGCGCGCGTGAGGAATCCGATCGGGTTCTGCGTCAGGTCGTACTTGGTGTCGGCGACGACCAGGCCCGGAACCTGGGCGAAGGACAGGACCACCGCCACCGCGGTGACTGCGTACAGCCACCGGCGGGACAGCGGTTCGGCGGACGGGAGCTCCGTCTCGCCTCGGTACGTGCGTGAACTCGAAGCGTTGCCGGCGCCGTCAGCGGCTGCCGTACTCAACCTGGTTCAGGAGGGACGAATCGGCGTTGCCACTGCGATCGATCTGAGGGCGCGAATTCTCCTGCACAGCGGCCGTTACGCCGAAGACCGCCACGGCGCCGAGTACGGCACCGACGACCACGCTACCCAGGCCCGGTCCCAGGAACTTCCCCATTCCGTCTCCCCATCTCCAGTGACGCAGGCAGTCATCGCCGGCCGCCACGCTGTCTATCGGTCCGCGCCAAACTATCACCCCGGAAGGCGGTGGTGGACGGTGCGAGCCTCCGAGTCGATCTTTACCGTCGCCGCGGTGCGCTAGACGCCCAGTGCGCCGAGCAGTGTGCGCAGTTTCGCGGTGGTCTCGTCGAGTTCGGCGAGGGGGTCGGAGTCGGCCACGATGCCGCCTCCTGCCCAGGCCACGGCGCGTCGGCCGTCGGAACTGAGCTCCGCGCACCGGATGGCGACGAACCAGTCGCCGTCGCCTTGTTCGTCGCACCAGCCCACCGCGCCGCCGTAGAAGCGCCGGTCGCCCTCGACCCGGGAGATGNCGGTGGGGGTGCCCGCCACGGCCGGGGTGGGGTGCAGAACGTGGGCGAGGGTGAGCGCGTCGGTGTCGGGGTCGCGGAGGGTGCCGGTGACCGGCGTGGCGAGATGCCAGACATCGGGTGTCGCGGTGAGCTCGGGCTTGTCGGGGATGTCGAGGTCGCTGCACAGCGGGGCCAGTCGCGTGCGGATCCAGTCGACGACGTAACCGTGCTCGGTGAGGTTCTTGTCCGAGGTCAGCAGATCCTCACCGGCGCGGCGGTCCTCGTCCGGATCGGCCCGGCGCGCGGCGGTCCCGGCGAGGGGACGGCACGTGACGGTCTCGCCACGGCGGCTCACGAGCAGTTCGGGCGTCGCCCCGACCAGCGTGTGACCCCAATAGCGTTCGCCCGCCGCGCTCAGATCCAGCGCGTACGTCGCCGCGTCGGGATGGCGTTCGATCATGCGGGCCGCGAGAGCGAGCGGGTCGAGCGGTGCGTCGGCCTCGAGGGCGACCCGCCGGGCGGCGACGACCTTCTCCATCTCCCCGAGGGACATCTGCTCCACGAGCCGGCGCACCCGCTCGACGTGCACGCGGGGCAGTGGCAGTTCGGCGGAGATCCGCACCGGCGGCAGGTCCGACAGGTCGGGCGGGGCCTGCCACGGGCCGTCGAGGATCTCGACGTCGTCGGGCTGCGCGAGGGCCACCGGACGGTGCCGCGAGAACGGCAGTGCACCGACGACGATCGTCGCCTTACCGCTGCGGAGTGCCTGCGTGGCGGAGCGGACGTCGTCGAAGAACCGGCGGGTGCCGGTGGCGTGCACCGAGCGTTCGGTGCGCGAGAGCAGGAATCCGTCCATGGTGGATCGACAATATCCCTGCCCGCACCCGGCGCCGGTGACCCGGTGCGGGGCGTCAGCGACCCGGCGGCACGATCAGGACCGGCCGGTGACTGTGCCGGAGCACGTGATCGGCCACCGACGACTGCAACAGGGACCGCAGACCGGTGGTGCCGCGGGTGCCGGTGACGATGATGTCGACGTCCAGCTCGTCGGCGGCCTCGATGATCGCCGACCACACCGCGTTGACGACCTCGACGGTGCGGCCCTCGGCGTGCAGACCCACCGAGCGGGCCATCTCGAGCCCCTCGTCGTTGGTGATGCGCGCGTCGGAGAGGGCGACGTCCTCGCTGTCCTCGTCGGGCACCCAGTCGGGTTGCATGACACCGGACAGGCCGGACATGCGGGCGGCCTGCCGGACCATCGGCTCCCAGGCGGTGACGACGACGGCACGGCACGACTCGAGGAAACGACCCGCATACTGCACGGCACGCTTCGAGTTCTCGGAACCGTCGTAGGCGATGAGGATCAGATCTGCGCCCACCGCGTACCCCCTGGGTCGGATTCGGATGCTCGGGTGCACCTTAACCCGCCGGAGCGTCCCCGGGGGAGGTTCGAGCTGTGGATCCGCGAGGTTCGTCCGCTACCGTCGGCACCATGCGGATCCGTCACACTGTCGCCGCCGTGCTCGCGGTCGCCCTCACCACCGCGGGATGCGGTTCGTCCGATTCGGGCGGCGACGACCCGGTCGAGACGACGTCCGACACCGCGCCCGCCTCGTCCACCACAGCGACCACCGAGGCGACCGCGGCTGCGACGTCGGCGACCTGCGGCGACGATCTGCTCGCCCGGTTGACGCTGCGGCAGAAGCTCGCCCAGTTGCTCAACGTCGGGGTCACCGGAGCCGCCGACGCGCAGGCCGTCGTCGAATCCGAGCAGATCGGTGGCATCTTCATCGGCAGCTGGACCGACGCGTCGATGCTCACCGACCGTCTCGTGCCGCAGGTGGCCGCGCGGAGCGCATTGCCGCTCATGGTCACGATCGACGAGGAGGGCGGCCGCGTGTCGCGCGTGGGCGACCTGTTCGGGCCCGATCCGTCCGCGCGGGTGACGGCGCAGACGATGACGGTCGACGAGACCTACCGAATGGCGTTCGAACGTGGACAGGAACTGAAGTCGCTGGGCATCACGGTCGACTTCGCGCCGGACGTCGACGTGAGCAGCCAGCCCGACGACTCCGTCATCGGCGACCGCTCGTTCTCCGACGATCCCGAGGTCGTCACGCAGTACGCCGGCGCCTATGCGCGGGGACTGATCGACGCGGGCATCATGCCGGTGCTCAAGCACTTCCCGGGACACGGCTCGGCCTCCGGTGATTCGCACACCGGTGCCGTGACCACCCCACCGATCGAGCAACTGCAGCAGAGCGATCTCGTGCCGTACCGCAGCCTGGTCTCGCCCGAGGTGGGCGTCATGCTCGGCCACCTCGACGTGCCGGGTCTGACCGGCGGGCTGCCCGCGAGCATCAGCCCGGCAGCGGTGGACCTGCTCCGCTCGGGTGCCTACGGCGGCCCCGCCTTCGGTGGCGTGATCTTCACCGACGATCTGTCGGGGATGCGCGCGATCACCGACACCTACGGCATCACCGAGGCCGTCGAGGCCGCGATGGTGGCGGGCGTGAACCAGGCACTGTGGCTGACCACCGACGAGGTGCCCGCCGTGCTCGACCATCTCGAGCAGGTCGTCGCGGAGGGCACGCTCTCACCGGAATGGGTCGACGAGTCGGTACGGACCGTGACACGCGCGAAGGGCGCTCTGGACTGCTGAAATGTCGCAGGTTGCTTCGACCACAGGCTTCCTACCGTAGAGTAAGAACTTCATTCGAGGAGTCCGGGAGGAGTCATGGCGGGCGGAACCAAGCGACTGCCGCGTGCGGTCCGCGAGCAACAGATGCTGGACGCCGCCGTCGAAGTGTTCTCCGAGCACGGTTTCCACAACACATCCATGGACGCCATCGCGGCGCGGGCGTCGATCTCCAAGCCGATGCTCTACCTGTACTACGGGTCGAAGGACGAGTTGTTCGCGGCGTGCATCGCCCGCGAAGGGCAGCGGTTCGTCGAGGCACTCACACCGGCGGGCGACCCCACCCTCGCCCCGCGTGAACAACTGCGGGTCGCGCTCGAGTCGTTCCTCGGCTTCGTCGACGAGCACCGGCCGTCGTGGATGGTCCTCTATCGTCAGGCGCTGTCGCAGCAGGCCTTCGCGCCCCAGGTGCAGGGCAGCCGCGACCGGCTGATCGAACTCACCGCGCACTTGCTCGAATCGAGCACGCGCGATCCGGAACCCGACACGAACTTCACGATCATGGCCGTCGCGCTCGTCGGTGCCGGTGAGGCCGTCGCCGACCGCATCGCCGGCGGTGAGATCGATGTGCAGCAGGCAGCGGATCTGCTCGAGAACCTCGCGTGGCGCGGTCTCGCGGGACGCAAGCGCTCCGATCAGATGCACTGATCCGTCCCGCCGGGAACACCTCGGCCNCGGGGCGGGACGCCCCCATCGCGTCCCGCCCCGCCCGAAATCTCGGTGATTCCCCGCCCTACCGCAGGGTGGCGGTCAGGTGCGGGTACTGCTTCTTCGGATGCCGCAGTGCCAGATCCCATCCGTCGGCGACGTGCTGCGCGTACAGGCTCAGCGACGACGGCAGCAGGACCGGCTTCCCGAATCGCACCGCGTAGGTCACCTTGCCGGGGATCCGTCCCTCGACGGCCGAGAGGGTGGCCGCCGCGCTCCACATGCCGTGGGCGATGGTCTTCGGGAATCCGAAGGCCTTGGCGCCCAGGGTCGACACGTGGATCGGGTTGCGGTCACCGGAGACCGCCGCATAGCGGTCGATGACCTTCTGGTCGACCCGCAGTGTGGAGGTGGGGACCGGGGGGATCTCCTCCTCCTTCGGCTCCGGCTTGGGCTGACCCGACAGCGACGTGCGCTGCTGGTGCAGGAAGGTCGACGTCTGCCGCCACACCAACTCGCGTCCGACGTTGACCTCGCTGACGAGATCGACGAGCAGGCCCTTACGGTGTTCGCGCATGTTCTCCGCGTGCACCGCGATGTCGAGCGGCTCGGTGACCGAGATCGGCCGGAACTGCTCGATCACGTTCTCGGCGTGCACCGAACCGACGGCGGCGAACGGAAAGCCCTTCGACACCATCAGTTTCATCACGAGCGGGAACGTGAGGATGAACGGATAGGTCAGCGGCAGGCTGTCGCCGAACCGCAACCCGCACACCTTGGTGTACTCGGCGAGATCGTCGGGATCGACCTTCAGCGACCGCAGGACCAGGACGTCGTCGGGCAGACTGTCGCCCGACGCGCCCACCACGGGCAGCGCCCCGAGCACGGCCCGGCTGTAGATGTCGAAGGTCGACGGCAGCGAGGGCAGTTCGATCCGTGCCATCTAGGCCCCCAGCATGGACTGGCCGCACACGCGCACGACCTGCCCGGTCACGGCGCTCGACGCGGGGTTCGCGAACCACGCGACGGTCTCGGCGACGTCGACGGTCTCACCGCCCTGCTGCAGCGAGCTCATCAGACGACCGGCCTCGCGGGTGGCAACCGGGATCGCGGCCGTCATGGCGGTCTCGATGAAGCCCGGAGCGACGGCGTTGACGGTGATCTTCTTGTCGGCGAGCGCCTCGCTGGTCGCCTGGACGAGGCCGATGACACCGGCCTTCGAGGCGCCGTAATTGGTCTGGCCGCGGTTACCGGCGATACCGGCGATCGACGACACGTCGATGACCCGGCCACCCTCCTTCAGCGCGCCCTTCTCGACGAGCACGTCGGTGATCTTCCGCGGGGCGATCAGATTCACGCCCATCACGGAATTCCAGCGAGCGGCGTCCATGTTGACGAGCAGCTTGTCGCGGGTGATGCCGGCGTTGTGGACGATGATGTCGGCGCCGCCGTGACGCTCGAGCAGGTGAGCGGCGAGCTTCTCGCCGGCGTCGGGGGCGGTGACGTCGAGCGCGAAGGCGGTGCCGCCGACCTTGTTGGCGGTCTGGGTCAGCGCGTCGCCTGCAGCGGGGACGTCGGCGGCGACGACGGTCGCGCCGTCGCGGGCGAGGACCTCGGCGATCGTCGCGCCGATGCCGCGGGCCGCGCCGGTGACGACCGCGACCTTGCCGGCAAGCGGGCGCTCCCAGGACTCGGGGGCGGTGGCGTCACCCTCACCGATGCGGATCACCTGGGCGTCGACGAAGGCCGACTTCGCCGAGAGCAGGAAGCGCAGCGTCGACTCCACGCCGGACAGGCCGGTCGCGGCCTTCGGGGAGACGTAGACGAGTTGCACGGTGGCACCGCGACGCAGTTCCTTGCCGACGCTGCGCGTGAAGCCCTCGAGGGCGCGCTGGGCGATGCGCTCGTCGACCGACCCGGCCTCCTCGGGCGTGGTGCCGAGGACGACGACGCGGCCGCTCGGGGCGAGATTGCGCAAGGTGGGCTGGAAGAACGTGAAGAGCTGTTCGAGCCCCGCGGGGTCGGTGATGCCGGTAGCGTCGAAGACGAGTGCGCCGAACTTCGTGTCGGACGGCTCGGCGAACGTGTAGTCGCTCAGGAGGTTGCGGATCGGTTCGACCAGGCGGCCGTTGCCGCCGAGCAGGACGGGGCCGGGGAGCGGGGGCTCGCCGGGCTGGTAGCGCCGGAGCTTCTCGGGCTGTGGCAGACCGAACTGCTTGGCGAGGAACGCTCCGGGTGCGGACGAGATGAGCTGGGCGTAGAGCTTGGGTGCGCCCTTGGCTTCGGCCACGATTCCACCTTCTTCGATTCGGTCGTCGGTGCAGTGTTCGACAGCAAGCGTGTTCGACAACAAACTTACCCGTGAGTAAGAATAGTAGCCAGAATTCGAATCCGTCCGAAACCGGGAGACACCAGTGACCACCAAAGCCCGTTCCACGCAGCAGCGCCGTGTCGCCGTTCTCGGAGGCAACCGGATCCCGTTCGCCCGGTCCGACCGCAAGTACGCCCGCGCGTCCAACCAGGACATGTTCACGGCCACCCTCGACGGTCTCGTCGGCCGCTTCAACCTGCAGGGTGAGCGCCTCGGTGCCGTCGTCGGCGGTGCGGTCCTCAAGCACGCCCGCGACTTCAACCTCGTCCGCGAGAGCGTGCTCGGCAGCGCGCTGAGCCCCTACACCCCGGCCTGGGATCTGCAGCAGGCCTGCGGCACCGGCCTGCAGTCGATCATCGCGGTCGGCGACGCCATCGCCGCCGGACGGATCGAGGCGGGTATCGGCGGCGGCGTCGACACCACCTCCGACGCCCCGATCGCCGTGAACAACCAGCTCCGCGAGTTCTTGCTCTCCCTGAACCGGGCCCGCACCACGGCCGACCGGGTCAAGCTGCTCGGTAACGTCCGCCCGTCGATGCTCGGCATCGAGATCCCGCGCAACGGCGAGCCGCGCACCGGCCTGTCGATGGGTGAGCACGCCGCGATCACCGCCAAGGAATTCGGTGTCTCCCGCGAGGCGCAGGACGAACTGGCCGTGGCGAGCCACCGCAACATGGCCGCCGCCTACGACCGGGGCTTCTTCGACGACCTCGTCACCCCGTTCCTCGGGCTGACCCGCGACGACAACCTGCGTCCCGACTCGTCGGTCGAGAAGCTGTCGACGCTGAAGCCGGTCTTCGGCACCAAGCTGGGCGACGCCACCATGACTGCCGGTAACTCGACGCCGCTCACCGACGGCGCGTCGGCCGCGTTGCTGGCGAGCGAGGAGTGGGCCGCCGAGCGCAAGCTCCCCGTGCTTGCCTACCTCGTCGACTCCGAGACCGCCGCGGTCGACTACATCCACGGTGGCGACGGGCTGCTCATGGCACCCACCTACGCCATCCCGCGCCTGCTGCAGCGCAACGGCCTGACCCTGCAGGATTTCGACTTCTACGAGATCCACGAGGCGTTCGCTTCCGTGGTGCTCGCCACCCTCCAGGCGTTCGAATCGGAGGAGTACTGCAAGGGCAAGCTGGGCCTCGACGCCCCGCTCGGCTCGATCGACCGCAGCAAGCTCAACGTCAACGGCTCGTCGCTCGCGGCCGGCCACCCGTTCGCCGCGACCGGCGGCCGGATCGTGGCCTCGCTGGCCAAGATGCTGCACGAGAAGAAGCAGGAGACCGGCAAGCCCGTCCGCGGCCTGATCTCCATCTGCGCCGCAGGTGGACAGGGTGTGACGGCGATTCTCGAGGCCTGATCGACACCCCTCGGAAGTCGTTGAGAGAAATAGTTCCGTTCGGTGTGTAACGCTCCGCGACGGACAGCGATAGACCCATCGACCCCGCGCTGCTGCCTGACCCCCGACCTGGTAGCAACGCGGGGTCTTCGCATTCCGGGCGCAGCCGCTCTGAACCGGGGCACTACCCTTGAAAGCAGGTAGTCGGCGCGCGAATTCGAAGGCGTGCCCAGCTTTGCGAAGGGATCTGGGTGAGCGGCAGCAACGGGACCGACGAGTCCCCTCACGAGCACGACGACGCACGGACCGAGAACATCGGTTCGTCGCCGGAATCCGCTCGTGAGGGTGAAGGCGCGTCGGCTCCTACCGAGCGGTTCGAAGCGGTCGATCCTCACCGGGAGGTGGCCGAGGCGAAGGCGAGCAGTGTCACCGAGTCGCAGGCGAGCAGTGTCACCGAGTCGCAGGCGAGTGATGTGACCGAGTCGCAAACCGAGGCCCCGGCTGCCTCGCAGGCTCCCACAGAGGTCCGAGCCGATGGCACGAACCAGGCGGCTCCCACCGGTGCTGACGAACCCCCGACCCAGAAGGTCCATCCCTCGGAGGAGCCCACCGCGGTCATCCCGGTCGTCGCGCCGGGAAACCGGGCACCGGGTGACGGATCGTCCGCCGCCACCGATCGGCTCCTCCATTTGCAGGGGGAACAGAACCCGGCACAGCCCGGTCCCGAACAGGCAAGGGCTCCCGTCCCACCCACGTCGACGGCAATGCCCTCGGCCGCCCACCCACCGCAGGGCGACCAGCAGACTCAGCAGATGCAGGCGGGTCCGCCGCCGCAGGGACCGCCTCCTGTCACTCCTCCGCCCACCGGCGGACCGCGAGGTTCCGGCGGAGACGGCGACGAACCGGGCAAGCCTGGATCGAATCTGCCCCGGCGCACGATCGCGCTCGTCGTCGGTGGCGTCGTCGCACTGTTCGCCGTGTTCTACGTGGCCGATCTGGCGTTGTCGTCGGGCAAGGTGCCGCGCGGTGTCACCGTCGCAGGTGTCGAGATCGGCGGCATGTCGCTCGACGCGGCGGAGGCAGAGCTCACCGAACAACTGACGCCGCGGCTCGACATGCCCGTCGACGTCACCGCCGGCGACACTCAGGGGCAGATCGTGCCCTCGGAGGCCGGGATCGGGATCGACTGGCCCGCGACCCTCGACCAGGTGGGTTCGCAGCCGCTCAATCCGTTCACGCGACTCGCGTCGTTCTTCGGGAACGACGAAGTCGGCGTGGTCTCCACACGCGACGAGGTCGCCCTGTCCGCAGCCATCGAAAAGGCCGCCGCTGCCGCCGCGCACGAACCGCGCGAGGGCAACATCGTCTTCGAGGACGGCACACCCGTTCCGGTGACGCCGCAGCCCGGCCAGCAGCTCGACGTCGCAGTCGCGGGCGACGTCTTCGCCGAGCGCTGGCCGTACGGTGATGTCTCGCTGCCCGTCGAGAGCGTCGACGTCACCGTCACCCGCGAGGGCCTCGACCGGGCGCTGGCGGAGGTCGCCGTTCCGGCCGTGGCACAGGATCTGGTCGTCCGGGGACTCGACGGGTCCGTCGGTGTGCTGCCGCGCGATGCGGTGGGCGCTGTCCTGTCGTTCGTGCCGGACGGTTCGGGCGGACTCGAACCGCAGTACGACACCGAGGCCGCGATCGGCATCCTGGCGCCGCAGCTCGCCCCGTCGGAGACCGAACCGAAGGATGCGCGGATCGTCCTCGACGGTGGTCGTCCGACGATCGTGCCCAGCGAGACCGGCGAGATGGTCGACTGGCCCGTCACCCTCGAGAGGTTGCCCGACCTGCTGAAGGAAGCGGGCGACCGCAGCACCGACGCGGTGTACAGGAAGGCCGAACCCGAACTCACCACCGAAGGCGCCGAGAAGCTCGGCATCAGGGAGGTGGTCTCGGAGTTCACCACCAGCGGCTTCGAATACGCTTCCGGCGTCAACATCCGGCTGGCCGCGCAGGAGATCAACGGCGCCATCGTGAAGCCGGGGGAGACCTTCTCCTTCAACGACTACACCGGTCCGCGCGGTGCGGCGCAGGGGTACATCGAGTCGGGCATCATCGAGGCCGGACGTCCCGGTAAGGCCGTGGGCGGTGGCATCAGCCAGCTCGCGACCACCCTCTACAACGCGACCTACTTCGCCGGGATGGAAGACGTCGAGCACACCGAGCACAGTTACTACATCTCCCGGTACCCGGTGGCCCGCGAGGCCACGATCTACGACGGCGCCATCGACCTGAAGTTCCGCAACCCGTTCGACACGGGCGTCCTGATCCAGACGATCGGCACGAGCTCGGACATCACGGTGCGCATCTGGGGCACCAAGACCGTCGACGTCCAGTCGGTCACCGGCAACCGCACGAACTTCACCTCGCCCAACACGATCACGTTGCCCGCCGGTTCGGCCTGCATTCCGTCGAGCGGCGCGCAGGGCTTCACCGTCACCGACACCCGGATCGTCACCGACGCACGGACGGGCGCGCAGATCTCGAGCGCGACCCGCACGGTCCGGTACGACCCGGTCCCGATCGTGAAGTGCATCAGCCCCGAACCGGAACCGAGCGACGAGCCCTCGGGCGGCGGCGACGCGACCTCCGGCGACACCGGATCGGAGGACGCCGAGGCCGAGGACGCACCGGCGCCCGCACCCGAATCGCCTGCGGCCGAAGCGCCGGCAGTCGAGGCACCTGCAGCGGGTGGAACCGAAGAGGAGTAGCGGACGTCCTCGAAACTTCGGGGAGGTTGTGTGCGGTTCCGGTGAAGGAACACGCACACAACCTCCCCTTACTTCGTCACTCCGGAAGCGGCGCCACGTCGGGGATCTGGCCGTCGAGGAGGCGGAGCTGCTCCCGAGAAACGACGAGACCGACGTCGTGTGCGAAACCCGTGGGGGAAATCGCGCACAACGTCGGTCTCGTCTATCGCGCTACCGCCGTGAGCGGTTCGATCAGAACGCTGCTTCGTCGAGCTCCATGATGTCGAGGTCGACGTCGGTGATGATCTGACGCGCGACGCTCAGCTCCGGCAGGACGTTCTTGGCGAAGAAGGACGCGGCCGCGACCTTGCCCTCGTAGAACGCTTTGTCCGAGGCATCGACGCCGGCGTCGAGCGCGGAGAGAGCGATCTCGGCGTGCTCGAGCAGCAGCCAGCCGATCATCAGGTCGCCGAACGCCTCGAGGAAACGGACCGAACCGAGGCCGACCTTGTACAGCTCGGTGGGCTGTTCCTGCGCACCCATGAGGTACTGGGTGAGCGTCGCGACCATCGTCTGGGTCTCGCCGAGCGCGGTGGCCAGGAGCGTGCGCTCCTTCTTCAGACGCTGGTCGGCGTCGTCGCGCTCGACGAACTTCTTGATCTCACCGGCGATGTGGGCGAGCGCCACGCCACGGTCGCGGGCGATCTTGCGGAAGAAGAAGTCCTGCGCCTGGATGGCCGTGGTGCCCTCGTACAGCGAGTCGATCTTCGAGTCGCGGATGTACTGCTCGATCGGGTAGTCCTGCAGGAAGCCCGAACCGCCGAGGGTCTGGAGCGAATCCTTCAGGTACTGGTAGGCCCGCTCGGAGCCGCAACCCTTGACGACCGGCAGCAGCAGGTCGTTGATGCGGTGCGCGAGAGCGGCGTCGGCACCCGAGACCTGCTCGGCGACGACGTCGTCCTGGTGCGCCGCGGTGTACAGGTACACGGCGCGCAGGCCCTCGGAGTAGGCCTTCTGCATCGCCAGCGAACGCCGCACGTCCGGGTGGTGCATGATCGACACGCGCGGGGCGGTCTTGTCGGACATCTGGGTCAGGTCGGCGCCCTGGATGCGCTCCTTGGCGTAGTCGAGGGCATTGAGGTAGCCGGTCGACAGGGTCGCGATGGCCTTCGTGCCGACCATCATGCGGGCGTGCTCGATGACGTCGAACATCTGTGCGATGCCGTTGTGGACCTCGCCGACGAGCCAGCCCTTGGCCGGAACGCCGTGGCCACCGAAGGTGACCTCGCAGGTCGCGGAGGCATTGAGGCCCATCTTGTGTTCGACGTTGGTGACGAACACGCCGTTGCGCTCGCCCAACTCGTCCTTCTCGAAGTCGAAGTGGAACTTCGGGACGAAGAACAGCGACAGGCCCTTGGTGCCGGGGCCGGCACCCTCGGGGCGGGCGAGGACGAGGTGGAAGATGTTCTCGAACAGGTCGTCGGAGTCGGCCGAGGTGATGAACCGCTTGACACCTTCGATGTGCCAGGAGCCGTCGTCCTGCTTGATCGCCTTGGTGCGACCGGCGCCGACGTCGGAACCGGCGTCGGGCTCGGTGAGGACCATGGTGGCGCCCCAGCCGCGCTCGACGCAGGTGGCGGCCCACTTCTTCTGCTCATCGGTGCCGTTGTCGTAGAGCACGCCTGCGAAGGCGGGGCCGGCCGCGTACATGAAGGCCGCGGGCTGGGCGCCGAGCATCATCTCGTTGACGGCCCACAGGAGGCTGCGCGGTGAGTCGGTGCCGCCGAGCTCCTCGGGGATGCCCATGGACCAGTAACCGGCGTCCCACCAGGCGCGGAACGACTTCTTGAACGGCTCGGGAAGCGACACCGAATGGGTCTCGGGGTCGAAGACCGGCGGGTTGCGGTCGGCGTCGGCGAAGCCTTCGGCTGCCGGCCCCTCGGTCAGTGTCTTGACCTCGGCGAGGATGCCGCGCGCGGTGTCCTCGTCCAGGTCGCCGAACTTGCCTGCTTCGAGGACCTTCTGAATCTTCAGGAACTCGAAGAGGTTGAACTCGAGGTCGCGGAGGTTGCTCTTGTAATGGCCCATGTCGTCGGTGTCTCCCAGTGTGGTGCGGTCCAGCTGGCTTCAAGTACCGCCCAAGTTATTACTCGTCGGTAACATCTCCATGTTACTCGTCGGGCAACTAACTGCCAAGAGGTGGTTTGCTCGCCACGACGAGCGCGTCGATCGCGGTTCCCGCATCGGTTTCCCGATATCGCCGTTCGGCAATCCTGATGTCCAATCTGCCGTCGATTTCCTCGACGAGATCGGTTGGTGTGTAGAGGATTTCCTTGTCCTGGGGTCCGCCCACTCCTTCGTTGGGATTTATTGCGTCGTGCCCCAGGAATATGAGGATTCCTTCAGGTTTCAGTGAATTGATCGCGTGGTCGAGAAGCGCCTTCCGCTGTGGCGGAGGAAAATGCAGGAAGACCGAGAGGATCAGGTCATACTCTCCGTCGAACGAGTCGGTCGTCACATCCGCGCGGACGTAGCGGAGCCGGTCTCGTGAGCGGGACGGCGCCTGCGCAGCGACCTGCCGGGCCTTGTCGAGGGCGACCTCGGAGAAGTCGACGCCCACGACTTCCCATCCGCGAGTCGCCAACCACAGGGAGTGACGACCTTCACCGCAGCCGAGATCGAGGGCGCGACCGTGCGGTAGCGACGTCACGTGTTCGACGATCACCGGATTGGGCGGCGTGCCCCAGATCAGTTCCGACGCCGCGTACTTCTCGTTCCAGGCCTGTGCATCCATGACCGCGACGCTAGCCTCGCGTGGCGATTGGGACCCCCGCTTGCGGTGAGGGTTACGGAAGCGCATCGTCGGGGTAGCGCTGTGACGAAATCGTGACCTGCGATATCGTTGACCGGATGCGATGTACCGACACGCGGTACGTCGAGGAGGAGGAGTTCGTCTGATGGGTGCACAGATCGCTGTCCCTGCCCCGCTGAGGAACAGCGCGCTGCTCGGTCTGGGTGTGCACCGCCCCGAGCGCATCGTCACCAACGACGAGATCTGCCAGCAGATCGACTCGAGCGACGAATGGATCCAGTCGCGGTCCGGAATCAAGGAGCGCCGCTTCGCGAAGCAGCATCCGGAAGAGTCGGTCGTCGACATGGCGACGAGCTCCGCCGAGCAGGCCCTCGTGGCCGCCGGCCTCACGGGTGCGCAGATCGACACCGTGATCGTCGCGACCTCCACCTACCCCTTCCAGACCCCGCAGGCCGCGGCTCTCGTCGCCGACCGCATCGGCACCGGCGGCGCCGCGGCGCTCGACATCCAGGCCGGCTGCGCGGGCTTCTGCTACGCCCTCGGTGTCGCCTCCGATCTCGTGCGCGCCGGAACGGCCGAGCACGTGCTCGTCGTCGGTGTCGAGCGCATGAGCGACACCACCGAGCCCACCGATCGCTCGGTGCGCTTCATCTTCGGCGACGGTGCCGGTGCCGTGGTCGTCGGCCCGTCCGACGAGGTCGGCGTCGGTCCCACCGTCTGGGGCTCCGACGGTTCGCAGGCCAACGCGATCCGTCAGGAACCCGACTGGGTCGATTTCGCCACCAACCCGGACCAGAAGCGTCCCTGGATCATCATGGAGGGCACCGCGGTCTTCCGCTGGGCCGCCTTCGAGATGAGCAAGTTCGCCCGGCAGATCGCCGACAAGGCCGGCGTGGCCCTCGCGGACCTCGACGCCTTCGTCCCGCACCAGGCCAACCTGCGCATCAACGACGTCATCGTCAAGCAGCTCGAACTGCCCGAGACCGTCGCGGTCGCCGACGACATCATCGAGACCGGCAACACCTCCGCCGCGTCCATCCCGCTGGCGATGGAGAAGATGCTGCGCACCGGCCAGGTCGGGGTCGGATCCACCGCGCTGCTCCTCGCGTTCGGTGCCGGCCTGTCCTATGCGGGCCAGGTCGTGAAGATGCCCCCGCTCGCGAAGTAGGAAGCAGCGGTAGCAATACGACTTCGTAGCAGTATCGACATATGGCGAGTATTCGCACGTCGTCCGTTCCCCGTTGGGTCTGGATCCTGTGCTTCGTCGTGGTCTCCGTGGCCGTCGTCCNGAGCCGGGCGGTACCGGCGGGGGCACGGTCGAGAACCCCTTCGAAGCCCTCGAGGCGCTGGAGGCACTGCCCGTCCGGCCCGCCGAATCGCAGAGCGGCTACGACCGCTCACTGTTCGGCTCGGCGTGGACCGACGAAGTGACCGTCGACCTGGGGCGTAACGGCTGCGACACTCGTAACGACATCCTGCAGCGCGATCTCGTCGACGTCTCCTTCGAGCCCGGGAAGAAGCAGTGCACGGTCACTGCCGGCACGCTCGAGGACCCGTACACGGGGAAGACGATTTCCTTCCGTCGCGGGGTCGAGACCTCGTCCGCCGTGCAGATCGACCACGTCGTCGCCCTGTCGGATGCGTGGAAGAAGGGCGCCCGCCATCTGGACGACCAGCAGAAGCGGAATCTTGCGAACGATCCGCGCAACCTGATTGCCGTCGACGGCCCCACCAACCAGGGCAAGGGCGACTCCGACGCGTCGGAGTGGCTGCCGCCGAATACCGCCTTCCATTGCGAGTACGTCGTGCGGCAGATCGAGGTGAAGACGACCTACGAACTGTGGGTCACCCAGGCTGAACACGACGCGATGTCGCGGATCCTCTCCTCCTGCTGATCACGCCTCCAGCAGGGCCCGCGCGATGTCGTCCTCCGACATCAGTACGTGCGCCGCGGCCGGCCCGAGGGGCACGTAGCTGTCGTGGGAGGTGACCCGCGTGATCCGGCCCTGCCACGCATCGTCGACGAGCGTCGCGACGACCGATTCCGCGACACCCCCGCTGCGGCGCGTCTCGTCGACCACCACCACGCGCTCGAAGCGGCGGACGTGTTCGAGCAGCGCGGTCGTCGGCAGCGGCGACAACCACTGCAGGTCGAGGACGGTTGCCGCGACTCCCGCGCGACGGACGGCACGCAGACTCATCGGCACCCCGTTCCCGAAAGTCACCACCAGCACGTCGCGCCCGTCGCCGTAGACGCACACCGATCCCGGTGGAAGCCCGGCGGTGTCGGGGATCTGCTGCCACAGTCCGTCGCCCTCGTCGTAGAGGTCGCGCCGGTGGTACAGCGCGATCGGTTCCAGGTAGACGCACACCCGGCCCTCCTGACGAGCCAGCTCGACGCACGTGCGCAGCAGGGCGCCGGCCGTGGCGGGTGAACTCGGCACGGCCAGCACGAGACCGGGGATGTCGCGCAGCACGGCGACGGAATCGTCGTTGTGGAAGTGCCCGCCGAAGCCGCGCTGGTAGGGCAGGCCAGCGATGCGCACGACCATCGGATTGCGGTACCGCCCGTCGGAGAAGAACGCCAGACTCGCCGCCTCCCCGCGCAACTGGTCCTCGGCGTTGTGCAGGTAAGCCAGGTACTGGATCTCCGGGATCGGCAGCATGCCCGCGACGGCGAAGCCCAGCGCGGTGCCGAGGATCGTCTGCTCGTCGAGCAGGGTGTCGAACACGCGCAGGCGCCCGAAGCGCTCCTGCAGCCCTCGGGTGACGCCGTAGACCCCGCCTTTGAGGCCGACGTCCTCGCCGAACACGCAGGCGTGGGGATCCTCCTCGAGGAGCTGTCCGAGCGTGCGGGTGACGGCCCGGGCGAGCGTGAGCGGTTCACCGGCAGGATGCGGATCGTCGTCGACGAGCACGAGCCCGGATTCGAGCGGGCGCATCACGTCGGCGGCGGTCGCCAGTCGCGGCGGCCGGGTCAGTGAGTCCGCGACGGAGCCGACCTCGGCCCGTATCCGCTCGTACCGGTCGAGAACCCCTGCCGCATCGAGCATTCCGCGTGCGACGAGTTCACGGGCCGTACCCACCAGTGGGTCCCGCTCGTGGTCCGCGGCAAGATCCGACGGGCTGCGGTAGGCCGACTCGACGTCGGAACCGGCATGGCCGAGGAAACGCACTGCCCGCACGTGCAACAGGACCGGAGCTCGGGTCGTGCGCACCGTCTCCACGGCATCGGTTGCGGCAGCGAGCATCTCCACCGCATCGGCGCCGTCCACCGACCGGTACTCGATCCCCGGATACGACGACAGCGACCGCTCGAGCCAGCCGGGCGGGGTGGGCACACTGATGCCGAGTCCGTTGTCCTCACACACCAGCAGCAACGGCAACGGCAACCCGCGGTGCCGGCAGTAGGCGGCCGCGTTCAGGGCGCCGACGGCCGTCGAATGGTTCGCCGAGGCATCACCGAAACTGCACACCACCACCGAATCCCACGGCCACGCCGCGTCGAGCCCGAGTCGCTGCATCCGCGGTATCGCGAGGGCGAGACCGACGGCCCGCGGCATGTGCGAGGCGATGGTCGACGTCTGCGGCAGGATGTTCAGGCCGGCGTTGCCGAACACCTTGTGCCGGCCCGCCGAGATCGGATCGAGCGTGGACGCCGCACATCCGGCGAGCACGTCGCGGATCGGGGTACTGTCCTCGACGAGCGACGCGCGAGCCGCGTAGAAACCGCCCGAACGGTAGTGCAGCAGAGCGGGATCCGTCACCCGCGTGCACAGGCCCAGCGCGGCGTTCGATTCGTGGCCCGCCGATGCGATGGTGTAGAAGCCTTCGCCGCGTCCCTGCAGGGTGCGGGCCGCGACATCGAGGTGCCGCGACTGCACCTGGGCGTCGAAGTACCGCGCCAACCGGTCGTCGTCGACCTGCCGGTCGACCGGACGCGTCGGCGGTGCGTGCCCGGGCAGAGCGCGCACCGCGGTGACGAAACGTTCGTCGAGTTCGTCGGCGGCGGTCACTCCTTCTTTCTACGCCCGATCACCTCGGAAGGAGGTGGATCGGCCCCCCGTCGTTCGGGAACGGCAACGACGTGAAGTTCATCGGCTCGACGTAGTCGGCCGGCACGTGCCAGCGGAAACGCAACAGCAGATGGTGCAGCACCGTCTTGATCTCCGCTCCCGAGAAATGCATGCCCAGGCACCGATGCGCGCCACCGCCGAAGGGCGCCCACGCGTACTTGTGCACCTTGTCCTCGCGGCGCTCCGGCGAGAACCGCTCGGGAAGCGTGCATCACATCTCGGTTGCGTCGATTCGTCCCACGGGACGGTCGCTGGTCGGGCGTGCGGGTGCGTGCCATGCTGGCGCCATGGACGTCGAACGCCCCAAGCTCGAAGGCACCGTCGCGGTCGGGGAGGGCCGCCGGCTCGGTTTCGCCGAGTTCGGGTCGGCCCAGGGCCGCACGGTGTTCTGGCTGCACGGCACGCCGGGTGCGCGCCGCCAGGTTCCCATCGAGGCCCGCGCCTTCGCCGAACGGAACCACATCCGCCTCATCGGGATCGACCGCCCGGGGATCGGCTCGTCTACACCGCACATCTACGAGAACGTCCTCGCGTTCAGCGACGACCTGCGCATCGTCGCCGACACCCTCGGGGTCGACCGCATGGCCCTCGTCGGACTGTCCGGCGGCGGCCCCTACACCCTCGCCGCGGCCTATGCACTACGCGAACGGGTCGTCGCGGCTGCGGTCCTCGGCGGTGTGGCACCGGTCGTCGGTCCCGAGTCGATCGACAGCAACCTGATGAAGCTGGGCGCCTTCGTCGCGCCGGCACTGCAGACCGCGGGCGTCCCCATCGGCGTGGCGATGAGCGCGGCGATCCGCGTGGTGCGCCCGTTCGCGTCGCCGATCATCGACCTGTACGGACGGTTCTCACCCGAGGCCGACCGCCGCCTGCTCGCCCGTCCCGAGTTCAAGACGATGTTCCTCGACGACCTGCTCAACGGCAGCCGACGTCAGATCTCCGCGCCGTTCGCCGACATCGTCGTATTCACCCGCGACTGGGGTTTCCGCGTCTCCGACGTGAAGGTGCCCGTGCGGTGGTGGCACGGCGACACCGACCACATCATCCCGATCGAACACGGCCTGCACATGGTGGACCTGCTGCCCGACGCCCAGTTCCACCACCTGCCCGGCGAGAGTCATCTCGGGGGTCTCGGTGCGTCGGAGGAGATCCTCACTACGGTTCTGAAGTTGTGGGACCAGGACTGACCGAGGGCGAACGCCCGCTGCCGAGAGCGCTGCACCTGCGACCGTCGGCGCTGGCGGCGGTCGCCGTGGGCGGTCTGCTCGGGACGAGTGCCCGCTACGGCCTCGGCCGGTGGTTCCCCGTCGAGTCCGGGGGCTGGCCGGTCACGACCTTCGCGATCAACGTCCTCGGTGCGCTGCTGCTCGGATTCCTGCTCGAGGCACTGATCCGCATCGGTCCCGACACCTCCTGGCGTCAGGTGGTCCGGCTCGGGGTGGGCACCGGTGCGCTGGGCTCGTTCACCACCTACAGCGCGCTCGCGGTCGACACCGACCTGCTGCTGCGCGGCGGTGAACTCGTCGCCGCGGCAACCTATGCGCTCGGCACGATGCTCGTCGGCCTTCTCGCGACCGGCATCGGTGTCGCGCTGGGCGCGTGGTTCGGGAGTCGCCGAGCGGCACGGCGATGATCGCGGTGTGGGTGGCGTTGGCAGGCAGCGCCGGTGCGGTGACGCGGTTCGTCGTCGACAGTGCTCTGCGTGCCCGCTCCGGATCGTCCCTCCCGTGGCCGACCGTGCTGATCAACGTCATCGGTTCGTTGCTGCTGGGGCTGCTCACCGGTGCGGTGCTGTTCCACGACGCCGCCGCGGAGTTGCTCGCCGTCGTCGGGGTGGGGTTCTGCGGCGGGTTCACCACCTTCAGCACGACCAGCGTCGACTCCGTCCGCCTGATCGTGGCGCGCCGCTACGGTGCCGCCTGCGCGATCGCGCTGGGCACCCTGGCGACCACGCTCATCGCGGCGGCCGCCGGGCTCGCTCTCACCGCCGTGTGGTGATCAGCGAGCGCGGTCGATGAGGCCGAGCACCGAGCGCAGTTCGTCGGCGTCGACCTGCCCGGGTGCCGAGGCGGTGCCGACCATCCCGAACGTCGCCGCCGATCCGAAGACCTGCCCGGCGATCCGCGACACCACGCCGAGGCCGCCCATCGACATGGTGATCAACGGGCGGTCGGCGTGGTCCTCGTGCATGGTGCGGGTCGCGTCGAGCAGGGTGAGCACGTCGGCCGTCGACTGCGGCATGACGGCGATCTTGCAGATGTCGGCGCCGAGTTCCTGCATCTCGCGTAGCCGCGCGACGATCTCGTCCTTCGGCGGAGTGGCGTCGAAGTCGTGGTTCGACGCCACCACCGCAACACCGCAGGCGTGGGCCGCCGCGACGATCCGCTCGACGGCGGCACGGTCGCGGCGGTACTCGACGTCCACCAGATCCACCGCGCCGCTCTCGGCGAGTGCAACCGTCAGATCGGCGTACGCCTCGTCGCCGATCGCGATCTCGCCGCCCTCGTCGGCGGTGCGGCAGGTCGCGAGCAGGGGAGTGCCCTGCAACTGCTCGGACAACGAGCCGGCCTGCGCGACCACCGAGGCGACGTCGTCGACGGTGTGGAAGAAGTCCACGCGCCATTCGACGACGTCGGCCCGCTCGGCGACGGCCGCGATCTGTTCGCGCAGCACCTCGGGGGTGCGGCCGGTGACGGGGACGAGGATCGTGGGTGCGCCTTCACCGATCACCACGTCCTTGACGCGAACCGGTGTGATCGTTCGTCCCACGTGCCGTCTCCGTTCCCTCGTCCGATGATCGGCCCTATTCGATCACGACCGCTTCGAACCGCTGTCCGCAGTGTCCGCACCGGCCTCGGTCCCCTCGACGACCACGACGGCGTCGTCCTTCGCCGCCTTCGACGGGTCGGCGATCGCCTCGCCACGCGCGACCATGAGTGCTTCGTCGGAGAGCGGGATCTCCTTGATGAAGCACGCCAGGACGAATGCGATGAGCAGGAACGGGATGAGGTACCAGAACACCGGCGCCAGCGAGTCGGCGTAGGCGTCGACGATGCCTTCGCGGACGGGATCGGGCAGCAGCTTCATCGCCGCCGGATCGACGGTCGCGGTGGCCTGGCCGGCCTGCTCCGGTGTCGCACCGGCCGCGGTGAAGACCTCGACGAGCTTCTCCGCCAGGCGGTTGGTGAAGATGGTGCCGAAGATCGCGACACCGAGCGCCGCACCGACCTCACGGAAGTAGTTGTTCGAGCTCGTCGCGGTGCCGATCTCGTCGGCGGGCACCGCGTTCTGCACGATCAGGATGACGACCTGCATGATCAGGCCGAGACCCAGACCGAAGACGAACAGCATCGAGCAGATCACCCACAGCGGGGTGTCGCCCTCGAGGGTGGTCAGCCACAGCATGCCCGCCGCGGTGATGAGCGAACCGACGATCGGATAGATCTTGTAGCGCTGGGTCTTGGTGATGGCCAGACCCGAGCCGATCGAGGTGATCATCAGACCGGCCATCATCGGCAGCAGCAACAGACCCGAGACCGCGGCCGAGGTGCCCGACGACATCTGCAGGAAGGTCGGCATGAACGCGATCGCCGAGAACATGCCGAGGCCGAGGACGAAACCGATGGCCGTGGCGTTGACGAAGATCGAGTTGCGGAACAGCGACAGCGGGATGATCGGATCCTGCGCCCGCGACTCGACGAGCACGAACAGGCACACGAACACCACGAGTCCGGCGCCGAACATCCACGTGAGCGGAGCGGTCCAGCCGCGATCGGCGTCGCCACCGAAATCCGTGAAGAAGATCAGGCAGGTCGTGGCGAGGGAGAGCGTGAGCACGCCGAGGATGTCGATCCGCTTCGTCGGCTTCTTCACCGGCAGGCGCAGCGCGAACCAGGTGATGACGAACGCGATGATGCCGACCGGCACGTTGATGTAGAAGCACCACTCCCACGTCAAGTGGTCGACGAAGAAGCCGCCGATCAGCGGGCCACCGACGGCCGACAGACCGAAGATCGCGCCGAGCGGGCCCATGTACTTACCGCGTTCGCTCGCGGGCACGATGTCGGCGATGATCGCCTGCGACAGGATCATCAGACCGCCACCCCCGAAGCCCTGGATCGCGCGGAAGACCACGAAGGTCCAGAAGTCGTCGGTCATCGAGCACGCCGCGGAGGCGAGGGTGAACACGCCGATCGCGATGAGGAACAGGTACCGGCGCCCGAAGACGTCGCCGAACTTGCCGTAGATCGGCATCACGATGGTCACCGCGAGCAGGTAGGCGGTGGTGATCCACGCCTGGTGTTCGACGCCGCCGAGTTGCCCGACGATCGTGGGCATGGCGGTGGAGACGATCGTCTGGTCCAGGCTGGCGAGCATCATGCCCGCGATGAGCGCGGAGAAGATGATCCAGATCCGTCGCTGGGTGAGAACCAGAGGTTCCGAAGTGGTGGTCACGGTGTTCCTGTCGGAATAGGAATATCGAGCTGTTAGGCGAAGGTGGCCTGCACAGAGGTGAGGCGATCGGAAATTGTTGCACTCGGTAACTTCTGCTGCAAGGCAATTTCCTCCGGGTCACTCGAACCAGGACCGCACGGGCGGTTTGACCCACATGATCTTCTCGTCCTCGTCGGTGCGGACCGCTGCCGGATGATCCGGGTGCTTCTGCGCCCACGCCGTCTTCTCGTCCATCAATCTCGCGGCGAGTTCCCAGGTCTCCATCGTGCGCGGCGGATGCGCATCCGCGGCCCGCGCCAGCTTGCGTCGCGTCTCGTCGGTCATGGCGAGCAGTTCGGCTCCCGAGATGCCGCGGTTCCATGCATACCGGGCCAGGGTCACGGCCTTGTCCCGCCGGTTCTTCTCGGCGCGATCGGTGTGGGCGAAGTCGGCGTCGCTCATGCTCCGAAGGTACGCGCCGGCCCGGATCGGGTTCACCGTCGACGATCCCGGATCCGGCCACGACGGTGCTGCCGTCTGTCTACCCTCGATGAGGGGGGCCGAGGAGGCGTGATGACGGCCGACGAGATCCCGGAGGGCACACCCGACACGGTCGTGGCCCGTGCCGCCCGGCCGCCGCGGGTGCCGGTGTTCGACCCGACCCTCGGCATCGACGTTCCCCGGTCCTTCCGCGGCACACCGCCACACCGATTGGTGGCGCTCGGCGACTCCCTGCTGCAGGGCTTCCAGAGCGGCGCGATCTACAACACCGACGTCTCCGTCCCGGCGATCGTCGCCCACGAGCTCGGCGCCGATCTCCGATACCCGCGCTTCGGTGGACCGGGCGGACTGCCGTTGAACGTCGAAGTGCTGTTGCGCCGGATCGAGGAGCGGCACGGATCGACGCTGCAACCGTGGGAGCTGCCGACGGCGCTGTTCACGGCGCGCGGCTTCATGGACGAGGTCGAGGACTACTGGGAACGCGGACCCGGCGCGACACCACCGCTCGTCGGATATCTCCACAACCTGTCGTGTTTCGGCTGGGATCTGCGCGACGCGCTGCAGAAGACCGCCCGCGTCTGCGCCGAACGTATCGCAACACCCCGCGACGATCTCGTGCGGCAACTCGTCGAGAACAACGGGGAGCGGGCGGCGCTGTACGTCTATCCGAACACCGACGACCGGCGCCGCGAGATGACACTGTTCGACGTCGCGGCCGAACTCGGTGCCGAGCACGACGGCGACACCGAGGCGGGCATCGAGACACTCGTCGTCTTCCTCGGTTCGAACAACGCGCTGCAGACCGTCACCGAATTGCAGGTCGTGTGGAGCGGCGACGACTTCCGCGACCTCGACGCGAAACAGGCCTACACGATCTGGCGGCCCGAACATTTCGACAGCGAGTTCGCGGCTGTCGTCGCGAAGCTCCGCGACATCGACGCGCGGCACGTGGTGCTGTGCACCGTCCCGCACGTCACCATCGCTCCGATCGCCCGGGGGATCGGGACGAAGAACGGCTCGCCGTACTTCCCCTACTACACCCGGCCGTGGGTGGACGCGCGCCGCTTCGATGCGAGCCGCGACGAACACATCACCGGTGCGCAGGCCCGCATGGTCGACGCCGCGATCGACCTGTTCGACGAGACGATCACCGAAGCGGTCGCCGACGCGCGACGTGCCGGACTGGACTGGTATCTGCTCGACACCGCGGGCATCCTCGACCGCCTGGCCGCGCGCCGCTACGTCGACGACCTCGATGCGCGACCCGCGTGGTGGCAGCCGTACCCGCTACCGCCGACGCTCGCCGCGCTCGACCCGGTACCGGACACGCGTTTCCTGTCGGCCGACGGTCACGGCGGTCGCGACAGCGGGGGATTGTTCTCCCTCGACGGTGTGCACCCGACGACGGTCGCCTACGGGATCCTCGCCCAGGAGATCATCGACGTGATGGTGCGTGCCGGCGTCGAATTCCGGTCGCCGAACGGAACGGTGCGAAACGGTCCTGTCGCCGTGGATTTCGAGCGTCTGCTCCGGCACGACACCCTTGTGCGTACGCCACCGCAGAACATCGATTCGACGCTGTCGATCCTGGGGTGGGTCGACGAGGTGCTCGAGTGTTCCGGGTGCAGTTGCGTTTCGGTCTGTGAGGGATCAGGTCAGGTTGATGACGTGAGCGTGTGTCGCCACGGCGTCCTGCATCTTCTTCCGCGACAGCGAGCGCGGACCGCACGCGCATCCCGACGGAATGGCGTCGTCCTCGAACTGCGTCACCTCCAGGGTGTCCACATACTCCGAATTGAGTGATGTGCCGTTGTGCGGTGTCGCTTCGCGGTCGCGGTTGCCGCGGCCGCCGGGACCGCTGCGGGAGACCACGACCTGCCCCTCGGTGGTGTTGTACACCGCCGCTACGGTGTGGCCCTTGGGACAACGAACCTTGAGGACGGCCTTCTCGGTCCGCTGGGGTCCGAGTTCCTTCACTGCGGCGAGTGCGAGCTTGCGACGTTCGGTCGGGGGTGTCGTGGCGATATCCATTTTCCTATTCCACCTCACAGTGTCGGGGTTCACAGGGCTTCGGCAGAACCGCTTCGGGGTTTGTTTTCAGATGATCTCGTCGGTGAGCCGGTGCGGTGTGCCGAATCGATGAGCGGTGATCGTGACGGACTGTTCGGCCAGGAACGGCAGCATTTCGATTCGTCCGGATCCGGTCACCGGATGGTCGAACACCGCGATGTCGCATCGGGTGTTCCATTCGGCGGGCGGCGCTGCGCCGATCAGGCGGACACGCGCCGGGGTCGTGTCGACGATCCGTTCCTCCCATTCCACATCACTCTCCACGCGCACGCGACCGCCGAAACGTGCTGTATTCGAGCATCTTACGAGATCGACGGCGAAAGCCGAAGAGATTTCCACCGGCGCGCCCGCCCGGGCCGCGGCACCGAGCACGCGCACGAGTTCGTCGGGCCGCCCGGCCTCACCGAGGCGTACGTGTGTGCGAACGGGCCGGTACCGGAACAGGTTCCGCTCTGCCGAGAGTCCTGTGACATCTTGTGCCACAGCGAATTCCGACGTCCATGCTCGCTCGTCGTCCTCGAACGCCCGGCGCAGCGTGTCCTCGTCCCAGGCGCACGGTTCCCAGGAACCGAAGCCGAAGAGATAGTTCGGCCCGCCCGCCTTGAAGCCCGCTCCCACCGACGACTTCTTCCAACCCCCGAAGGGTTGCCGTCGCACGATGGCACCGGTGATACCGCGATTGACGTACACATTCCCGGCCTGCACCCGATCGAGCCAGCGGGCGATCTCGTCCGAATCCAGCGAGTGCAGACCCGCCGTGAGCCCGTAGTCCACCTCGTTCTGGATCGCGATCGCCTCGTCCAGATCGGCCGCGGTCATCACCCCCAGCACCGGACCGAAGAACTCGACGAGATGCGTGCGCGACCCGCCTCGCACCCCGGTGCGCACACCTGGCGTCCACAGCCGGCCCTCCTCGTCGAGCCGGCGCGGTTCGACGAGCCACGACTCGCCGTCGTCGAGTTCGGTGAGCGCGGTGAGCAGTTTGCCCTGCGCCGGTCCGATCAACGGCCCCATACGTGTTCGCGGATCGTGCGCAGGCCCGACCGGCAGTGACCGCACCGCGTCGACGAGCTGGTCGCGGAACCGGCGGGAGGTCGCCACGGAGCCGACGAGGATCACGAGCGACGACGCCGAGCACTTCTGCCCGGCATGCCCGAACGCCGACTGCGCGATGTCGCGCACCGCCAGATCCGGATCGGCGCTCGGCGTCACGACGATCGCGTTCTTGCCGCTCGTCTCGGCGAGCAGTCGCATCCCCGGACGCAGCGAACGGAAGAGTTCGGCGGTCTCGTAGGCACCGGTGAGCACCACCCGGTCGACGCGCGGGTCGGAGACGAGCTTCGTGCCCAGCGACCGTTCGTCGGCGTGGACGAGGTGCAGGACGTCGCGGGGCACGCCGGCATCCCACATCGCCTCGGCGAGCACCGACCCGCACCGAGCCGTGAGCGTCGCGGGCTTGAGGACCACCGCCGAACCGGACGCCAACGCCCCGAGCGTCGACCCCGCCGGGATCGCGACCGGGAAGTTCCACGGCGGCGTCACGACGGTGAGGGTCGACGGCACGAACCGCGCACCGTCGATCTCGTCGAGCGCGCGGGCCAGCTCGGCGTAGTACCGCGCGAAGTCGATCGCTTCCGAGACCTCCGGATCGGACTGGTCGAGCGTCTTACCGCCCTCGGCCGCCATCACCTCGAGCAGATCGGCGCGCCGCGCCTCGAGCACATCGGCCACCTGTTCGAGGATCCGTGCGCGTTCGGCACCGCTGCGGGCACCCCAGACACGACCGGCCGCGTTCGCGTCGACCAGCACGCGCTCGAGGTCGTCCTCGGAGGAGAGGGTGTGGGCGCGCACGGTGTCGATACCGAGTTTCGACGACGGCACCCGCTCGAGGATGCGGCGCCCCCACTCCCGGTTCTGCGGCAGGGACGGATCGGTGTCCGGTGTGTTCGTGAACACCGGCGGCGCAGGGGTGGGAGGACCCTGCCGGTTCTGCGTGCGGTTGGGGGAGGGGACGCTGTCGTCGAGCGCCGCCACCGACGCACGGAACCGCTGCTCCTCGCGTCCGAACAGGGCGGGATCGTCGGCCAGATCGAACACCGCCGACATGAAATTCTCCTGCCCCGAACCCTCGTCGAGCCGACGCACCAGATACGAGATCGCGACGTCGAACTCGTCGGGGCGGACGACGGGTGTGTAGAGCAACAGGCTGCCGACGTGTCGACGGATCACCTCGGCCTGGCTCTGCGCCATGCCGAGGAGCATCTCGAAGTCGATCCCGTTGCGCACCTGCCGGCGACCGGCGAGCTCCCACGCGTAGGCGATGTCGAAGAGATTGTGCCCGGCCACCCCGATCCGCACGTTCTCGATCCGCTCGGGCGTGAACGCGTAGTGCAGCAGCCGCTTGTAGTTCGTATCGGTCTCCTGCTTGGTGCTCCACGTCGCGAGCGGCCATCCGTGCAGCGACGCGTCGACCCGTTCCATCGGCAGGTTGGCGCCCTTGACCACCCGGATCTTGATCGCGGCGCCGCCGCCTGCGCGTCGCGCCGCCGCCCACCGCTGCAGTTCGATCATGGCGGTCAGGGCGTCGGGCAGATACGCCTGTAGCACGATTCCGGCCTCGAGATGGAGGAACTCGGGACGGTCGAGCAGCGTCGTGAACGCCGCGACCGTCACGTCCAGGTCGTGGTACTCCTCCATGTCGAGATTGACGAACTTCGGCGTCGGCGAGGTCGCGGCGAGACGGTACAGCGGGGTGAGCCGCTCGACGATGTCCGCGACGGTCTCGTCGAACGCCCATGGCGAGTGCGGCGCGACGGCCGCCGAGACCTTGAGCGAGACGTAGTCGACGTCGTCACGTGCCAGCAACGCATGGGTGCCCTCGAAACGGCGACGCGCCTCGGCCTCGCCGAGGACGGCTTCGCCCAGCAGGTTGAGGTTGAGCCGGATGCCGGGGCGTTGCAGTCGTGCGATGGCCCGGCCCAGCGCGGCATCGTCGGTGTCGACGACGAGGTGCCCGACCATCGTCCGGAGCGCGCGACGCGCGGCGGGGACGACGAGGTGCGGGAAGCGGGGACCGATCGCGCCGCCCGCCCGCACGGCCGCGCGGAGGTGGACGGGAAGGAAATCCGGTATGTTCCGCGACAATTCGGCAAGGGCATGCGCTGCGGTCGCCGGATCCTCGGGGCGGATGACCTCGTCGACGAAGCGCACGGTGAACTCGAGTCCGTGGGGATCCTTCAGAACGTCGGCGAGGTGGCGGGCCGCACGGTCGGGTGCGACCTTCGACGATTCCTCCACCCACCGGCGGGCCAGAGCGACAGCATCCTCGACGATCCGCACGATGCGCCTCCGATCGACGGCGTTTCGAACCTGACGCCAATCTACCCACCGGAGCCGGTTCGCGTTTGCGGTCCGCGGTGCCGGGAATACAGCGCGAAGGGGACAGTCCCGACCGATGAGGAGACGAGAGTGAACCGTCAGGCCCCCGCGTCACGTGGCGCGGCGTCATCCGCCGAGCGCATGGCGCAGAACGGTGTATTCGAGAAGTTCGCACGTGCCGGCTACGTCGGCAGTGGCATCGTGCACCTGCTCATCGGCTACCTCGCGATCAGGGTCGCGTTCGGTCGCGGCGAGCAGGAGGCGTCGCAGTCCGGTGCGATGGCGGAACTGGGCGAGCAGCCCGGCGGGAAGATCGCGTTGTGGATCGCCGTCGTCGTCTTCGTGATGATGGGCCTGTGGCGGTTCGCCGAGGCTACCTTCGGCAAGGCGTCCGAACCGGAACAACCCGACGCCGACATGAAGGACAAAGCGTTCGACCGGTTCAAGGCCGCCTGCGTCGGTGTCGTCTATCTCGCCTTCGCGTACACCGCGTTCGGGTTCGCCCGCGGCAGCGGCAAGTCCAGTGGTGAACAGAACGCGGGTCTGACGGCGAAGCTGCTGCAGTCCGGTGCCGGCAAGTTCGTCCTCGTCGTCGCGGGACTCGTCATCCTCGGTGTGGGCGCCTACCACGTCTACAAGGGCGCGTCGAAGAACTTCGTCGACGATCTGAAGAGCCACCCGAGCACGTTCGTGAAACGTCTCGGGCTTGTCGGTTACGTCGCGAAGGGTCTCGCGCTCGGTCTCGTCGGTGTTCTGGTGATCGTCGCGGTCTTCCAGGCCGACCCGCAGAAGGCAGCGGGCCTCGACGGTGCTCTGAAGACGTTGGGCTCGCAGCCTTTCGGTACGGTGCTGCTCGTTCTCATGGGCCTCGGCATCGCGGTCTACGGCCTCTACAGCTTCGTCATGGCCCGCGACGCGAAGATGTGACGCTCAGTCGTCTGCGTCGTCGAACCAGAACGACTCGGTCGCGACGTAGTGGAGGGTCGGTGGGCCGGGCAACTCGAACTCGATCGCGCCCACCGGCCGCAGCTCCCCGTCGTTGTCTTCGCAACTGGCGGTCGCGATGTTGAGTCCTGCGGCGATCCCGGTGAACTCGAGGGTCTGGTAGTTCGCTCCGAAGATCTCCGCGATTCCGGACTCGCCGGTGCCGAGCGCCGCGACGCAGATGAAGGGGTGGTCCTCGTCCGGTGGGGACGTGTACATCAGCTTCACCAGCACGGTGTCTCCGCGGGTGCTGACCGTCCACAATCCTCGGGTGTCCGTATCCGCCGCTGCGCTCGCGGCAGGTGCGAAACCGGCGAGCAGTGCGAGCGGTGCGAGCAACGAGACCGTCGCACGCAGGGTCCTGCGATGGTTCATGGGATCTCCTCGGAACCGCGGTGAGTCCCCGACATATTCATCGTCCGCACTCGACATCCGGGGAACGGGCGAATCGGATGTTCGTGAAGAAGACGTGACGGCGACGAGATCGTCGTACCCGGTCCGTGACTCCCCGGGTCACGAAGAGCTACCGCCTCGACCCAACTAGTTGACAACGCAACTAGTTGGGATCATCCTGGTTGAGAAAGCAACCACATCGGAAAGAAGGTGGATCGATGATCGCCGACGAGCAGCAGCGCTACGAAGAATTCGAGCGTCGGCGTGCACTCATCCGCGACGCACACCTGAAGCCTGCCGACGCGCGCCCGCAGTCGTCGGCGCGGGGGCTGCACCACACTGCGCTGATCAGCAGCGACGTCGAACGGACCGTGCGCTTCTACCAGGATCTCCTCGAGTTCCCGCTGACGGAGCTGATCGAGAACCGCGACTATCCCGGCTCTTCGCACTTCTTCTTCGACATCGGCAACGGCAATCTGCTGGCCTTCTTCGACTTCCCCGGTCTCGACGTCGGCCCCTATCAGGAGGTCTTCGGCGGTCTGCACCACATCGCGATCAGCGTCGCCCTTCCCGCCTGGGAGCGCTTGCGCGACAAGCTGATCGACGCAGGTGTCGAGCTCGTCGAACACAGCGACGTCTCGTTGTACTTCCGCGACCCAGACGGAGCCCGCCTCGAACTCATCGCCGACCCGCTCGGCGAGATGTACGGCTCGAAGGTGCTCTAGCGCGAAGCGCTAGCACGGGGTAAGGGGAGGTTGTGTGCGTGTCCGTCTACCGGACACGCACACAACCTCCCCTTCGTCTGTTCGCCGAACTCCTACTCGACGATCGGGAAGATCGACTCCCCGTCCTCGGGGGCGCCGCTGATCTGACCGCGGTCGACGCGCGAATCCTGCACGATCACCCCGTCGACCTCGTCGGCGAGTTTCGAGTCCTCGGGGGCGCCGGTGGTGGCGTCGTCGATCACCTCGTCGACGTCCTCGGTGAGCTCGTCCGCCGGTGTCGCCGCGATAGGCTTGTCCAGCGGCTCGGCGGGTTCGACGTCGGGTTCCTCCTCGGCGAGGCGCTGGTCCAGCGACTCGCCTTCTTGCTCTTCACGCTGGGTCGTTCCGAACTTGTCGGCGCCGCTCCAGTCCTCGGGCGGGTCGACGACCTCGTCGCCGTCGTCGTTCCGCACTTCGTCGGCGTCGAGGCCTTCGCTGGGGCTGAGGGTGTCGCCGGGACCGTCTTCGATGCTCATGTCGAGGAGATACCCGGCCGGCCCGGTGCGAAACCGGCGGCGGTTTCACTCCTGCCGGATGAGGCTATGCCGACGGAACACCACATCGAGGGAGTTTCCCATGGACGAGAACGAACTCTTCCAGCACATCGAGAAGCTGGTGGACGAAGAGAAGACACTGCGCTCACGAACCGGCGCGGACGGTCCGAGCGACGAGGACCTGCAGCGGCTGGCCGCTGTCGAGAAGAGGCTCGACCAGTACTGGGACCTGCTGCGGCAGCGTCGCGCGAANCCCGGACGACGCCCAGGCGCGGCCGGTCGACGAGGTCGAGTCCTACCGACAGTAGGGCGCCGACGGTGGGTCGACCGTTCTGCTTCGGCGACGAACCGTAGCCGGGTAGTTCGGCGTTCAGCACGTCGAAGTGCTCGGCGAGGTGCGGGACGAGGGTGGAGAAGTCGTCCATCGTGGCGCCGATCCCGTGCAGGAGGGGTAGGGGTTCACCGGATCCGGTGCGGCGGTAGCTCGGTCGTGAGTGTATCGGTTCCATCTTTCCCTTCCGGACGGGCCGGAGTGCTCTGTCGCAAAGGCTGTGTGTTCTGTCACATTCGTGAGGAAGGAAAAGCAACGACCTGGCCGAATGCCGTGTTATAGCCCTTGCTTATTGAATTTCTAGAAACTATCGATTGGCACAATTAATAGTTCGCGGATAACGTCGAAGCCGTCAACCCCATCGAGACGAGTGAGGTTTCTACATGTCGCTGATCAACAAGAAGATCAAGCCCTTCAAGGCCGAGGCTTTCAAGGACGGCGCCTTCGTGACCGTGTCCGACGAGGACATCAAGGGCAAGTGGGCGATCTTCTTCTTCTACCCCGCAGACTTCACGTTCGTCTGCCCGACGGAGCTCGGCGACCTCGCGGACCACTACGAGGAGCTGCAGAAGCTCGGCGTCGAGGTCTTCTCCGTCTCGACCGACACGCACTTCACGCACAAGGCATGGCACGGCTCGTCCGAGACCATCGGCAAGATCAAGTACGCCATGATCGGTGACCCGACCCTGCAGATCAGCACCGACTTCGAGGTCCTCCGTGAGGACCAGGGCCTTGCCGATCGCGGCACCTTCCTGGTCGACCCGGACGGCGTCGTCCAGTTCACCGAGGTCACCGCTGAAGGCATCGGCCGCAACGCCGCCGAGCTCGTTCGCAAGGTCAAGGCCGCTCAGTACGTCCGCAGCCACCCGGGCGAGGTCTGCCCGGCCAAGTGGGAAGAGGGCGACGACACCCTCGCTCCGTCGCTGGAGCTCGTCGGCAAGATCTGATTCGTCGACGGAAACTCGTTCCGGTGGCACGGGATCGAACGTCCCGTGCCACCGGGCACCGTCCGGGTCCGCTCGGCTCGAGCTGAGAAGTTCGCCGACTCCCATCTCTTCCGGTCACAGTTCTTCCACCTCTGGAGTGAATCCTCATGCTCGACGCCTCCCTCGCCGCCCAGTTGAAGTCCCTTCTCGAAAAGGTCACCCAGCCGATCGAGCTCGTGTCGTCCCTCGACGACCGGCCGAAGTCGAAGGAACTCGCCGATCTCCTCGATCAGATCGCCGGCATGTCCGATCTGGTCACCCATGTGCGCGACGGTGAAGCCACCCGTCGCCCCTCCTTCCTGATCCGCCGGGTCGGCACCGACATCGCGGTCGAGTTCGCGGGCATCCCGCTCGGCCACGAGTTCACCTCCCTCGTGCTCGCCCTGCTGCAGGTCGGCGGCCACCCCTCGAAGGAGGCCGTGGAGCTGCTCGAGCAGGTGCGCGACCTCGAGGGCGACTTCCACTTCGAGACCTACTTCTCACTGTCGTGCCAGAACTGCCCCGACGTGGTGCAGGCCCTGAACGTGATGTGTGTGACCAACTCGCGCATCAAGCACACCGCGATCGAAGGCTCGCTCTTCCAGGACGAAGTCGACGCACGCCAGGTGATGGCAGTGCCGACCGTCTTCCTCAACGGTGAGCTGTTCGGCTCCGGACGCATGAACCTCGAGCAGATCGTCGGCAAGCTCGACAGCGGTTCCGCCGAGCGCACCGCCGCCGCGATCAGCGAGAAGGATCCCTTCGACGTCCTCGTCGTCGGTGGCGGCCCCGCCGGCGCGACTGCCGCGATCTACGCCTCCCGCAAGGGAATCCGCACCGGCGTTCTCGCCGAGCGCTTCGGTGGCCAGGTGCTCGACACCATGGCCATCGAGAACTTCTCCTCCGTCCCCTACACGGAGGGCCCGAAGTTCGCTGCCGAGCTCGAGAACCACGTCCGCCAGTACGACGTCGACATCATGAACGTCCAGAAGGCCTCGAAGCTCACCCCGGCCCCCACCGAGGGCGGCCTCGTCGAGGTCGAGCTCGAGAGCGGCGCCCGGTTGCTTTCGCGCAGCGTCGTTCTCGCGACCGGTGCCCGCTGGCGCGCGATGAACGTGCCGGGCGAGCAGGAGTACCGCAACAAGGGCGTCACCTACTGCCCGCACTGCGACGGCCCGCTGTTCAAGGGCAAGCGCGTCGCGGTCATCGGTGGCGGTAACTCCGGTGTGGAGGCCGCGATCGACCTCGCCGGCGTAGTCGCCCACGTGACCCTCATCGAGTTCGACTCGGTCCTGCGCGCCGACGAGGTGCTGCAGCGCAAGCTCCGCAGCCTGCCCAACGTCGACATCATCGTCAGCGCCCTCACCACCGAGGTCCTCGGCGACGGTTCGAAGGTCACCGGCCTGACCTACACCGACCGCACCACCGACGAGTCGCGCACCCTCGAGCTCGACGGCGTGTTCGTCCAGATCGGTCTGCTGCCGAACACCGAATGGCTCACCGGCACGGTCGAACTCAGTCCACGCGGCGAGATCGTCGTCGACGACCACGGCCGCACCTCGGTGCCCGGCGTGTTCGCCGCCGGCGACTGCACGACCGTCCCGTACAAGCAGATCATCGTCTCCGCAGGTGCGGGTGCGACGGCCGCGCTCGGCGCGTTCGACCACCTCATCCGCACGAGCGCCCCGGCCCAGGCCGAGGAAGCGGTCGCCGCGACCGTCTAGGCGTCACTGCAGCCCTGTGGCCGTCACCCCTTCCGGGTGGCGGCCACGTTGCTTCCTCGGGGAGGTTGTTGTCGAAGATTCTGCGGAAATCGCCCATATCCTCCCCCAATTCACCCAGCACAGGCATTGACGCGCTCTTTACCCCGGCGCTTCACTGAAATGCGTACGTGTGTCCCCATCGCGACGGTGTCCCAGGAGGTCGACCTATGCGCAGCACACGGAAGTCCGAACGGCGGCGCAGACGCGAAGGACGCCTGTATCGCAGAGCCGCCACGGCGGTGGCGCTCATGGGACTGGTCGCCGTGTGGGTGAATCCCGCGGCGTCGGCGGACGAGTCCACGGGATTCTCGCTTCCCTTCTCCGGAGCACCGGCCTACGAGCATCTGGCGCCGACGCAGGTCACCGACCCGTCCCGGTTGCACGCTCCGCTCGGTCGGGAATGGGCCGAGGACATCGCCCGGCAGATCGGGCTGAAGCCTGAAGATGCGTTGTCCGAGCAGCAGGCCCGTGATTTCACCACCGGCGGGGGAGTGGGCGGCAGCAAGGAGGCCGCCGAGATCATCCAGGGTTCCATCGACATCCTCATCAATACGACCGGCCACCCCCTGTACTCCGACGTGAACGGTGTCTCCACCCCGACGGTGCTGGGCAGTTACGGCCTCTACGTGACGCCCGACGGGATGCTGCAGAGCCCGGCCAACGCGTCGGCGCCGACGAGGCAGGTGAACACGCTCATCGCGCCCGGCGGGTACGTCGACACCTGGCTGCGGAACAACGACGCGACGGACACGCTGGTGGCGCTGTACCGGTCGGCGTACCCGATCGAAGCGACCTTCGGTTTCGCGGCGCAACAGATATCCGGCGCCGCACAGCTGGTCACCAATACGAAGGGCGACGTCGTCTCGACCGTCGGCATGTCGATGGCGCCACCGCTGTGGATCGTGAACTTCGCTCTCATCTACGCCGTGAGCCCTTCCCTCGCGGCCGCGATGCCGGCCTACTGGGCTCCCATCCCGCCCGAGGTTGCCGAGGCCATCGAGGCGAGCCCCACGGGTCAGGTGCCCTACGCCGATTACGCGTCGTACCTCCAGTGAACTTCGGGGAGCCGCGCGTACCTCGAAGGCTGCCGGTAGGGCTGTCGAGGTAGGTGTTGTTGTCGAAGAACGCGGGAAAATCGACAACAACGTCGGCCCCGATACGACGAAGGCCCCGCATACGACGAAGCCCCGACCGTATGGTCGGGGCTTCGTGTGAGAGCCGATGACGGGAATCGAACCCGCGTATTCAGCTTGGGAAGCTGATGTTCTACCATTGAACTACATCGGCACGCTGGGCTTTTGCCGATTCTCGTCGACTCCGGCCCGAGCTTTCGGAGCAAACTGTAGCAGACTCTCCGGGTCGATCGCGGGACCCCTGGACCACACCGAGAGCCCGCCGCCGCGGTCGAAGCGACGCTGGTCGCGCGGCGTCCACGGCAGCAGCATCTGCTCGAAAATCGTGTCGTCGATCTTCACCTTGTGGAGGTTGTCCTCCCAGTGCTGCTTTCCGGGTCCATCGCGTTGTATTCGGCCGGGCTCGACTCGGTGGCGCGCACCTGCGCGTGTGCCTTGTCGACGGGCGTCGTCATCGAATGTCCCGCATCGTCAGAAGTGACCACGACTGTCACCCAGATGCGCGCCGACGGTAAAGACCGGAGGTTGCGCGGCACGGAAGCGGACGCTGCGAAGATAGAGGCATGGCAACTGGACGGCTCTACGGTGGACGCGCAGGCGAGGAACGACAGGCCGATCGGCGAGCGCAGCTGATCGAGGCCGGTCTCGATCTCCTCGGAGCTGCCGACGGCGAAGCCACCCTGTCGGTGCGCGGTGTCTGCAAGCGCGCAAGTCTGGCCTCGCGCTACTTCTACGAGAGCTTCGCCGACCGCGACGAGCTCACCGGTGCCGTCTACGACCATGTCGTCCAGCGCATCGCCGAGAGCACGCTCGCCGCCGTGGCCTCGGCACCGGCCGACGACGACCGCGCGATCGTGCGGGCCTGCGTCGAGAACATCGTCCGCGAGATCGACGAGGACCCGCGGCTCGGCCGCATGCTGTTCTCCGTCAGCCAGGCCAACACGCAGCTCGCGAAGCGGCGCCTCGACTCGACCCGCATGTTCGCCGGGCTGGTCACCGCCCAGGCCGAGAACATCTACGCCATCACCCCGAGCCCCCGGCTCGACCTGGCGGCGCACTACGTCGTCGGCGGACTCGCCCAGGCGCTGACGGCCTGGCTCGACGGCACCGTGCCGCTGAGCCACGACGACGTCGTCGAGGAGTGCACCGAACTGCTGATCACGATGTCGGCCCAATTGCGACGCGACTCGGCCACGTAGAACCCCGCGGCCGCGCGATTGTTAACCTCTACGCGTGCTGCTCTCCGATCGCGACATCCGCGCCCAGATCGCCTCCGGGCATCTGGGCATCGACCCGTTCGATCCGGAGCTGGTGCAGCCCTCGAGTGTCGACGTCAAACTCGACAGCCTGTTCCGCGTCTTCAACAACACGCGTTACACGCACATCGACCCGGCGAAGCAGCAGGACGAACTGACGTCGCTGGTGCAGGTTCCCGAGGGTGAGCCGTTCGTGCTGCACCCCGGCGAGTTCGTGCTCGGGTCGACGATGGAGCGGTGCACCCTGCCGGCCGACCTCGCCGGTCGCCTCGAAGGCAAGTCGTCGCTGGGCCGGCTCGGTCTGCTCACGCACTCGACGGCCGGGTTCATCGACCCGGGTTTCGACGGGCACATCACCCTCGAGCTGTCCAATGTCGCTAACCTGCCGATCACGCTGTGGCCGGGCATGAAGATCGGTCAGCTGTGCCTGTTCCGGCTGACGAGCCCCGCCGAGCACCCGTACGGCAGCGCGAAGGTCGGGTCCAAGTACCAGGGCCAGCGCGGGCCTACGCCGTCGAAGGCGTACCTGAACTTCGTGCACAAGCATCCCGACGCGCGTCCGAGCTAGTTCGTCCTGCGCACGTCGCAGACGAACCCCGGGGTGAATCTCGTCCGTGCGGGTCGGGCGCCCTCTCGCCCGGGTTAATCTCTGCATGTGCGCGTCGCTGCGGTCGCCACCACACTGCTGCTCCTGCTCGCGGCCTGCGCGCAGGACACCTCGTCGCGCCCCTCGTCTCCCGAGGATCTCCCGGTAGTGCGTGCCGACGGTGACCGGCTCGTCCTCGACGGCCGGACGTGGTGGCCCGCCGGACTCAACGCATACCAGCTCGGTACCCGCTGGGAGGTCAACCACGGATGCGGTGCCGAGGTGGACCTCGACGACTTCTTCGGCACGCTGGCGCCGCGTTCGATCGTGCGTTTCGACGCCTTCCAGTCCCACGCTGTCCACCGGATCGGCGGCACGCTCGACTTCACGGCGCTCGATGCCGTCTTCGACGCCGCCGAGCGGCACAGGGTGTACCTGATCCCGGTGCTTGCCCCGCAGGACAGTGATTGCGACGCGGGTGGATACAAGCAGGCGGACTGGTACGACGCCGCTTGGCACGACCCGCTGCCGGGTCATGTGCTCGCCTACGACGACTGGGTCGCGACCGCCGTCGAACGGTGGGGTTCGTCACCGGCGGTCGCGATGTGGGAGCTGATCGGCGAACCCGAGACCGCGACCTGCACCGACGACGAGTGCGCCCTCGAACGACGCGAGTGCTTGCCCGGCGGTGCTCGGCTGCTCCGCAACTGGATCGACGAAGCAGCCGGCATAGTCCGCGAGCACGACCCGGACCGGCTCGTCACCGTCGGCACCATCGGAGGCGACCAGTGCGGTTCCGCCGGCGACGATTTCGCGACCGTCACCGACGCCGAGCAGCTCGACGTGGTGCAGTACCACGACTATGACGACGCACAGTTCCTCGAACGGCGGCTCGACGGATTGTCGAAGCCGATGCTCGTCGCCGAACTCGGTGTCCGGGCCGGTTCGTGCCGCGCGGTGAGCGAACGTGCCGATATCGTCGACCGCACGCTTACGCGGTACCGCGATCTCGGGGCCGATGGCGCACTGATGTGGTCGTTCGTCCCCGACCCGCGACCGGACGAGTGCACCTACGACATCGGCCCGGACGACCCGGTCCACTACGTCCTACGGCGTCACCACGGCTCAGGGTGACGTCCGGTCGAGTACCCGGAAGAGTCGCCAATCGGGTTGGTCGGCACCGTCGTTGGGGATTTCGAGTTCGAGTACCGCGATGTCGCTGCCGGTCTCGTAGATGGTGGGGTAGCGGCGGTTGACGGCGTCCGATGTTCCGCGGCCCTCGTTGGGGACGGTCAGGATGTACTCGACCCCGGAGGCGGAAGGGCGGTTGAGCACGGCCGTGAAGTCGGAGTCCGAAGGGATGACGAACGTCTCGGGGCGTTCGGTGGCCGAGAAGATCGCGAACCCGTAGACCGTGTCCATCAGCACCGAGCCCGGCGGTAGGTCCATCGCGTCGAGGTATTCGGCGATGCGTCGTTCCGTGGAGAATGCCGCGATCACCTGTCGCTGCTTCTCACGCACCTCGGACGGATCGTTGTCGTCCGGGAACAGGACCGTGCGCAGTGCGTGCTGTTCCTGCGACAGGGTGGGCGAGCCCATCGCGACGAACGTGACGGGCAGGCTGCACACCAGGAGCACCGCACCCAAGGGTGCTGCGCCGCTGGGGTCCTCCGCCCTCGGAACGGCATGCGGCCCGGGGCGTCGTGCCGTGAGCAGTCCACGTCGCGGAGCCAGTTGTACGACCCACACCGCGAGCAGCGGGATCGCGCAAATGTAGAAGCGCAGGAACGGGAAGGTCATTCCGCGTGCGTAGGACAGGGCCGCGAAGCCCAGGACCGCGCCGAAGACGACGAACGGCACGAGCGGTTCGAGATCGCGTCGTCGCCATGCGAGCACCGCCACGACCGGGATCAGCAGCGGAAGCGCCGGCCCGAGCACGACGGTCTCGGCGAGCGAGAAGGCGATCGCACCGAGCCCGCCCGACGACCCGCCACCGCTCTGCTCGAGGATGGCGGCGTTGCCGTAGGCCGAGGTGAACTGCGCGAGCCATTCACCGGTGACGAGCCAGCTCGTCACGGCGAACGCGACGAAGGCCAGGGCGAGGGGAGCGGCGACGAGGATCGCGTCCATGATCGCCGGCTGCCATCCCGAGCCGGGAGCGTACCGTCGCGATCGGTACCGGACGAGCAGTGCGACGAAGACCGTCACCGCCCCGCCGACGGCCAGCGCGTCGTACCGCGCGAGATACGCCAGTGCCAGGGCGATTCCGGCCAGCGCCAGGTCGTGGATGTCGTCGGTGCTGCACCAGCGGATCAGGCGACGCGCGGCCCAGCACAAGGCGAACAGGAACGGCGCCTCGCTCATCCCGTTCGCGCCGTAGTAGACGATCATCGGGTTCAGGGCGAACACCGCCGTCACCGTCCACACGAACCACGGCGTGCAGCCGCGATCGCACGCGACGCGGTGGATCTGCACCGCCGCGCCGGCCATGAACGGCGCCGACATGAGCACGGCCGTCACCGCATAGGCCGACAGTCCCGGGAACCACGCCGACAGTCCTGTGAGGGGCACCTGGACGAGCGCGGTGAGGGGTGTGAACACGAAACCGATGGCGGCGAGGTGCGGGTCGCGGCTGAGCAGCACCGACCGCGCAGCGCTGACACGGCTGAGCGAATCACCCTGGTAGTACTGCACGTCCAGCGCGAGCCACAGTCCTACCACCAGATAGATCAGGCAGGCGGTCCAGAACACCCACGTGCTGCGGGTCCTCACGACGACAACCCGTGGAAGGTCTTCTCCCAGTAGGAAGGATTACGGATGAGCTGATAGGTGCCTTTGATCGCCGCGATCGACATGAGCACCCAGTAGAACGGCACGGTCAGGCACGGCCACCACAGGTTCGAGTGGCCCGTCTCGCGGCACGCCACGAAGTTCATGTACATCACGGCGACGTTGCCGAACACGAGCGAGATCAGCGCGGGGAAGTAGGCGTACCAGGGGAAGATCTCCTCGATCAGTTCCGCCTGGCCGAGCAGCCACGCGAGCGTTGTCATCCAGAACACCATGTTCAGGCACGCGATGATCGGCGTGCCCGCGAGCAGGGTCGTGAAACGCAGCATCCCCGCGGTGCCGATCACCCGCCACAACCGGACGGGCCGGCGCATGTGGACCAGCCAGGTCTGCAGATAGCCCTTGTACCACCGGGATCGCTGCCGCACCCAGTTGATCGGATCGCTGTTCGCCTCCTCCAGCGTGGTCGAGTCGAGAACCGCAGTGGAGTAGCCGGATTCGGCGATCCGGACACCGAGATCGGCGTCCTCGGTGACGTTGTACGGATCCCACGCACCGATCTCGTCGAACACCGATCGGCGGATATGGTTCGACGTCCCGCCGAGCGGGATCGGCGAGTGCGACTTCATCAGTCCGGGAAGGATGAAGTTGAACCACAGCGCGTAGTCGGCGGTGAACCAGCCGGTCAGCAGATTCTGGGTTCCGTTGTGGAAAGCCAGCTTCGCCTGCACACATGCCACGTCGTCGCCGAGACGGTCGAAGACGACGACCACCCGGCGCAACTGCAAGGGCTCGGGGAGGTCCTCGGCGTCGAAGATCGTCACGATCTCGCCCGTCGTGAAGTGCAGTCCGTAATTGCACGCCTTCGGTTTCGTCCGTGGGTCGGCGGCCGGGACGAGCAGGATCTCGACGCTCTCGCCGAGCCCGGCCTTCTCCGCGGCCTCGATCGTGACGGTGTCGTCCTCCTCGAGCAGCAACAACACCTGGAGCTTGTCGGCCGGATAATCGAGCGCGGCCATCGCGGCGAGCAGGTCGCCCACCACCTCGGGTTCGTTGTAAGCGGGGACGAGCACCGTGTACGGCGGCAACTGGTCGTCGGTGAGGGCGAGAGCTTCCTCGTCGTCGACGATGAACTGCGCGTCGCGTGCCATGCCGCGGGTGAACAGCAGCAGCCGGTCGGCGAGGGTCGCGATGTACCCGAAGGTGCACAGCACGGTGAAGACGATCAGGGTCGGTTTCGTCGCCACGACGAGCGCGAGCACGAAGGCCCCCGCGAGTGCGAATCCGAGGTATTTCTGCCACGGTACGATGGCGACCGACGCCGACGAGACGGGGCTGCGTTCGCGCAGTCCGTGCACCGCTTCGTGCAGGGCCGCGGTCCGGTAGGCGTCGAACTCGACGGTGTCTTCGGGCGGAACATCGTGTCCCGAGCCGACGTTCACTCGGCCTGCCATTGCGCCTCCACGAGTTCGCGACCCACCTCGATGAGCATGGAACGGTCCTTGTACTCGGGATCGGTGTCCTCGACGGTGCCGTTGCCGCGCAACAACACTCGCATCAGAGTGCGTGCGTTGGCGACAGTGTTCGGCTCGGGCTGCGGGAACGGCGCATCGAGTTCGTGGTTGTCCACCGTCAGCAGGCTCACCCGCTGGGCGACGGTGTCGCTGCGGGTCCACACGAAGCTGAGCAGGCTCCACGTCAGGAGCAGGTTGTCGTCGACGACGGTGAAGTACTCGGCGGTGACGCCGCGACCCAGATCGACATATTCCTTCGGGCTCACCCGTGATTTGCCCAGTGCGTACATCGATTCGGTGGGGTACACCGCGAACGAACCGACACGACGCACCTGCAGGGTCTGCACGGCGACGGTGCGGGGACGCAGCAGCCGATCCCACTCCGGGTTCGGTTCCTCCGCCCGGAGCATCTGCCGGCGCAGCACCGATCCCTGACGGAAGTATGCGCGGGGCCAGTCGTAGTCGACGGACGACAACTGCACCCATCCGGATGGGACGATCTGGGTGGCGGTGCCCGAGTAAGGGGGCCCGACCGAGACCGGCGTCAGGCGCTGGTCGGGAAGCGGCAGGAGTGCGGCGAGCAGGGTGGCCACCGCGACGCACATCGCTCCGCGCACGGCCTGGGGAACCGACACCGGATTCGGTGGCAGCGTGCGTGGCGCGAGCCCGCGGTAGGTCCACAGATAGGCACCGGCCCCGACGACCACCGTCGCGACCACCGCCGGCACGTACTGCGACACGGCGATGGGTGCGTCCGGCCACCGCTGATCGACCAGGACGAGCACCATCAGACCGGTCACGAATGTTGCGGAGCCGTAGAAGAATCCGCGGGCCCGGGTGCGCCGCGTCGCGAGTCCGACAGCCGTGGCGGCGAGCACGAGCGTGACCTGTCCCGCCGCGAGCTTCGTGCCCCCGGCCTCGACGAGCACGATCCGGTAGAGCACGGGCGAGCTCAGGAAGAGCATCGCCCACGCCTGCCAGTACGCCGCGGTCACGCGCAGGCCGAACATCGCGACGCACGCCCCGCACACGAACACCCACGCGGCGAGCACGTCGAGGTGCATCACCTGATAGTTCGTCGCGTAGCGCGGCATCAGCAGCCCCTTGATCGCGAGCGCGATCAGCAGCAGGAGCACCGACGTGATGATGTCGGTCTGTCGGTCGTGGATCGGCAGTTCGTTCTTCCGCTGCCGCGTGATGCCGATCGCAACGATCGCGACGAGAGGCGGCACGATGAGGACGTAACCACCCGTGGTGCCGGTGCGGATCTCGTCGAGCAGCTGCAGCCAGGTGGAGTGGAAGCCGATCAGGGTTGCGGCGACTATCGCGATCCACCGATTGGTGGTGTGCAGCATCGCGTTCGTGAAGAACCGCTCGATGAACGACGGATGCTCGGTTGTCGTGGTCATCGTGTTCACCGCGACTGCGGACGGCGCCGACGGGTGAGCGACCACACCGCGGCGCCCGCCGCACCGACGACGAGCAGGACGACCCCCGCGACGACCACTGCGGTCACCGTGCTGTCCGATTCCGACGACGCCGCGTCGACGTCGTCGTCCCGGGTGTGGGGATCGATGAGGGTGATCGGTTCGCGGTCGGGCGCGGTGAACAGCACGCTGCCCTCGAGTTCGAACCAGCGACCGGGCTCGGCGGAGAGCCAGTCGAGCGTCCGATCGAGTTCCTCGGGAGCACCGGTCGACGTGGCGACCAGCACGGTGCGTCCGTCGTCCCGCACGACCTGCAACGAGGCGAAGTCCACCTCGGTGCCGAAAGTGAGGCTGGTGCTCTCGCCGTCGGCGTTGCGGACCTCGAATCGGCGGTCCTCGGTGCGGACGAGCGGCAGCTGCGACTGCAGATCTTCGGGCAGGAGACCGTTCGCGGCTACGATCACTGCCGGTCCCGACGAGGCGAGCGCTTCGTCGATCGTCACCCATTCGGGGTCGAGCGGACGGCTGGTGAGCGACTGGAGCCCGGCGACGAGCTCGACGGCACGGGCGACGTCGACGAGGCTGCGATCGGAGGTGGCGACGTCGACCTTCGGCATCAGCGTCTGGGGCAGCGACGGGAAGCCGACGGGCAGCGGCGGATCCGCGAGGGTGCTGAAGACACGACTGCCGCCGTCGATGCGCAGGGTGACGGATTGCTGCAGACCGCACTGCTGCTGCGCGCCGGTGGTGCGGAGTTCGACACTGATGTCGGTGAGCCGCCCGAGGGCCGAGTTCGGAACCGTGACGACACGGTCGATGACGCCGCTCGCGTCGGCGGCCCACGAATCGAGCATGATGTCGCCGACGGAGACGGTGATCGACCCGCCCTGGGTGGCGGGGAGCGGGGTGTAGGTGCCCTGCAGGTCGATGCGCACATCGCGCACCGGCCGCCCGAATTCGGTCTGGTCGAGGAAGAGGTGTACGTCGGCGAGGCCGAGACCGCTCGTCTCGAGGTCGGACACGCGTAGGTCGTACAGGGTGGTCGAGTCCGGAGCGAGGATGGGCGGGACGTCGAAGGTGCCGACGGCGACGTCGGAACCGACGGCAAGACCGGACAGGATGCTGTTCACCAGGCCTACCTGGTCGAGGAGGGTCTGGGCGTCGCCTCGGACGTACAGGGCGGGCGGCCCGTCGGGCACCGGCACGACCTCCGCACCCGTCTGGTCGCCCTCGCTGACGACGATCTGCCGGACGAGCGGGGTGTCGGCTGCGGGGGGTAGGCCGTTCGCCGGGAGTTCACGTACGTCCACGGGCACCTGCCGCCCGGGATACCGGGCGCTCACGGTCGCTGCGAGGTCGAGGGCGACGCCCGCTTCGGCGTCCGTGGGGTCCTCGGCCAGATACAACTCGAGGCGATCGAGGACCGGCGGGAGGTAGTCGGCGACCGCTTGCGGCGCCGCGGGTGTGCCCGCGTACCGGACCAGACCGTCGCGCAGACGTACCGAACCCAGCGTCCAGTCGTCGGGGCAGATGTTGTCGACGGCGACCAGGTGCAGATCGAGCGAGACCACCGCGGCGCCGTTCTCCACCTTCGCCCCGGCGAGCGGAATCGACAGGGGCACGATGGCGCCACCGGGCGGCAGTTCCACGCGGGTGAGCAGGCGCCCGTCCGAGACGACGTCGATCCATCCGCGCGCGACATTCGTGGGCAGTTCGGCGGTGGTGTCCAGGAAGGCGGGAGTATTTCCGGCCGGGACAGGAAATGCGAGTGTGACGACATCGGAATTGCCACGGAATTCGATGTTCGGCCCGAGCCCGAGCTTGCGGGTCGGGAATGCGACCTCGCCCGGAGGAGTCGGTTCCGTCGGTTCGAGATCCTGCGCTGCAGCGGTAAGCGGGTTCGCGCACAACGTCATCGAGGCGGCAAGAGCCAGCACGAGGGTGCGACGGGAACGGCGACCGGTTCTGGGCGATGTCACTCGAGCAGCGTATTGCGTCCGATCACGAGAATATTGCAGACGCGGCAACAATTCGGTGTGACGTTGCGCTGTTGTAACGGAACGACGGCCGGCCTCGATTTCAGCCGACGACTCGAATCGGACGAATCAGGAGGCCCCGTGGCGGAAGCAGCGAGGGATCGGACGGTTGCGGCGCCGTGAGCGATCCGCTGTTGTTCGTCGCGCACACCGGTGAGCGGTCGGGTGCCGAGAAGGTCATGCTGATGCTCGTCGACGTCGCTCTCGCGCAGGGGCGTCGGGTCGTGGTGGCGTGCCCTGACGGGCCGCTCGCCGACGCCCTCCCGGCCGGATGCGTCCGTGTCCGGTTGCCCCGGCTGGGCATGTGGGGTCAGAGGGGAGTCGGGCGGATCGCGGGCCTGGCGGGTCTTCCGGTGCGGTGGCTGGTGGGAGCGCGCAGGCTCCGTCGCGTGCTCGCCGCGGAGCGGCCGCGGGTCGTGTGCAACTCGTTGTTCGCATTGCCGTCCCTGCGGCTCGCCGTGCTCGGCACGTCCCACCGTGAACGTACCGGGTGGCTGGTGCACGACACTCTGTCCTCCCGTAAGCAGCGCATCGTCGCCCGGATGGGCAGGGGTGCCGTGGGTGGAGCGGTCGCCGTCTCGCGGGCCTCGGCCGTGCCGGTCCGTGAATGCGGATATCCGGTGGTCGTCGCACCGCACGGCGTCCCGATCCCGCCTGTTCCGTCCCGGTCGACATCTCCCGATGCCTCGACTCCCGAGGACTCGACTCCCGATGCCTCGACCGTGCGGGTGGGCATCCTCGCGTCGGTGACGGAATGGAAGGGACACCGTGTCCTTCTCGAGGCGGTGGCCGAGGTGCCCGGGATCCGTCTCGATGTGGCGGGGGAACCGTTCCCCGGCGACGAAGCCTTCCTCGACGAACTGCGGCGTCGCGCACACGCCCCCGACCTGCGCGGACGAGTGTCGTTCCTGGGTCGGGTCGATCCCGCCGAGGTCTTCGCGGTGTGGGACGTGATGGTCTCCGCGAGCACCTCGCCGGAGGCGGGGCCGCTGGTCGCACTGGAGGCGATGGCGCACGGTGTGCCCGTCGTCGGCACCGATCACGGAGGGACCGCCGAGCATCTGGCCGACGGCGCGGGACTGCTCGTTCCGCCCGGCGATGCGAAGGCTCTGGCAGAGGCGTTGCGGCGACTGATGTCCGCTCCCGACCTGCGGAACGTCATTGCCGTCACCGCGCGTCGCCGGGTGGAGGAGCGCCACGACATCGAAGTCACGTTGCCGGCCATGGTGAACGCCTTGTGGGCGACGGGCGTCACATCGTGAGGCGGCCTCGAGTATTGCTTTTGCAACCATGTTGTGATCGCCGATGTTTGGTGTTCCCGGCGGATTCGCGCACACTGTGAGCCATGTGGGTGTGGATCGCATCGGCGCTGGCGGCGTGGCTGGGCCTCTCGGCTCTCGGCGCGCTCGCGGTCGGTCGGTTCCTGTTCGTCTCCGAGAGGGAGGAACAGCTCGTCGAGATGCAGCGGGAGCAGCGCGATCCTGCGAATCCTCCCGTCGCTTCCTGACACGCCGGACGTCCGCCTGCGCGATACTCGCGAGTAACAATTTCTCGTGTCTAGACTCGGTTCCGCGTCGTCCTCCTGTCCCCCCATGTGAGGACGGCCGCACGGGTCGGCTACCCCCCATCGCCGGTCCGTGCAGAAGCCCCGGCCGATCCACCACCACGATTGCCGGGGCTTCACCTATTCCCGGGCCTGTTTCCGGCGGAGATATCCTGTCGCTCATGACCGAGCAGGCTCCCCGCGTCGCGGTCACCTTTTGCACGCAGTGCAAGTGGCTGCTGCGCGCCGGATGGATGGCGCAGGAAATGCTGAACACCTTCGGTACCGCTCTCGGCGAGGTCGCGCTCGTTCCCGGGACGGGGGGAGTGTTCCGCATCGTTGTCGACGACACGGTCGTGTGGGACCGCAAGGAGGACAAGGGCTTTCCCGAGATCGTCGTGCTCGAGCAGCGAGTGCGTGATCTCGTGGAGCCGGATCGTGATCTCGGGCATGTGGATAGGGCCGCCCGGGCCGATGCCCCACCTCGTCGCGACAGCAACGACATCTAGCGGTAACGTTCTCGTATATGTGCCCGCGTTCTACGCGCGTCGGGCACGGTCGACGGCGTGCCGCTCACGAAAGTGGTCGCCGACATCGAAATACGGGGAGGAAAATCGATGAATTCTGTTGCGAAGAAGGCTGCAGTCGCGGCCTCCGGTGCCGCACTGCTGGCACTGGTCGTTCCGGGCGTCTCGTCCGCTGCGGGTCCGAGCGTCTCGGCGAAGGCGGAGAACGGCGCCATCGTCGTCGACTTCGATCTGACGCGCGCCGACGTCGACCGCGGCGTCACCTGCGTCACCTACGTCCTGAAGCCGGGCACCGTCGACACGGCCGATCCGTCGGGCCGCATCGACGCGCAGCCCGCCGGCACGAGCTTCTCGGTGACCAACACGAGCACCTCGAGCGCGCTGTACATCAAGGACGGCGCACCCTCGCAGGCCGGCCCGGAGTCGATCACCGACGGCACCTACAACGTCTTCTGGGGCTGCCAGGACGCCTCGGGTGCGCAGTACGAGAACATCTTCGACGCGTCCGGTCGCCCCTTCACCGGTGGCATCTCCGTCACGGTCGGCGGCGGCGAGTCCGCACCGCAGGGCGAGTCGGCTCCGCAGGCACAGTCCGCGCCGCAGGCCGAGTCCGCGCCCGCACCGCAGGGCGAGGCCGCGCCCCAGGCCGACAATGTTCCGCCGGCCCCCCAGTCGCAGCCGGAGCCGGTCGACCCGCTCCAGTTCGCGATCAAGTTCCTGCGCGACTTGATCGGCGCCTACCTCTGATCGGAGTCCANTCGGCGGCACCCATCGGGTGCCGCCGATGCCGTTTTCGTGCCGACCCTGTAGATGTGATCCGGGGTCGATTTCTGTGGCAGTGGAAGGAGAAGGGGTGGACGCCGCCTCGATCGCGACGGTTCTCGCATCGTCGCTGCAACTGCGACGTGCGTACGGCGCGAGCATGCGGCCGCTGACGTCCGGGGGCCACTGGTCCGAGGGTGACGGCTGGTGGATCGGCATCACCGCAGCCCCCGACCCCGACTACAACCTCGCGCTCGTCCACGGCGGCGACGTGACCGCTCACGCCCAGCATGTCTACGAGACGCTGACGGAGGCCGGTCACCCGTCGATCGTCCTGCTCGCCGGAGACGGCCTCGGCGCCGCCCAGGTTCTCGCCGACCACGGCTGGGTGTGTGCAGGTTCGCTGGACCTGACCTACCTCGTCGCCCACGACGCTCCGATCGATCCGGGCCTCCGGGTTCTCGGCGAGGACGACATGGTGCATGCCCGCGAACTCGCCGCCGCGACCTTCGGGATCGCCCCGGGGACCGCCGCGGTCGCCTACGCCGACGTCGTCGCCCGCACCACCGGCGTCGAGGTGATCGGGATCTTCGACGACGCGGATGCGGACGACGGGGCTGCAGCTCTGCAGTCCTGCACCCTGCTCGTCGACAGCGGACCGATCCGGACGGTGTGGTCGCTCGGCACCCGCACCGGCCGGCAACGTCGCGGATACGCGAACCGGCTGATCCGGGCCGGCGCCGCCCACACCCACACGCAGCGCGGCCCGGTCGCGATGTGCGGACTCACCAGGCCGCGTGTCACCCCGCTCTATCTCGCGGCCGGAGCGCGCGTCGCCGAGACCTGGCAGATGTGGTCCCGTCCGCGCTGGCTGCTCGGCAGCTGACGGACGTTCGGGTCGGTAACATTTGCCCGATTCGTCGCGACACACTGGCGACGTGCCCACTCCCCGGGGCGACAGCGAAAGGCCTGTGCATCGTGTCCGAACGAAGCATCCGCGACGCCGAACTGCGTCGTGAGCTCGGTGTTCCTCCCACCGTCGATCTTGTGGGGCATGCCCGCGATCTCGCTCGCGTGGCCGTGCCCGCCGCACTCGTCGCCGCGCTCGCCGCGGTCGCGGTCTTCTTCGTCCGTGACAGCGGCCCCGGGGTGTACGAGTCGTCGCTCGTCGCGGAGATCCGCTCGTCGGCATCCGTGTCCGGCAACGACGCGACCCTCGGGCAGCTCATCGCTCCCTATGTCGCGCTGTCGCAGGACTCGGCGGTCGTGGCCGCGATCGCAGCCGAGACGAACGAGGACCCCGCGAAGCTGCCGTCGAGGATCGACGTCGGCTACGGCTCGTCGCCCACCCTGCTCACCGTGACCGCCCGCGACGACTCGCAGGCCGACGCCGACCGGCTCGCGCAGACGGTCGTCACGCAGCTCGACCGCGCGCAGACCGAACGCAATCGCGTCGCCCTCGACGCGCGCATCGCCGAGCTGGACGCGGTCGTCGCCGGTCTGCGTGCCGACCTCGCCGCGAGTATCGCCACCGACGAGGAGGGCGTAGCCGATCCGGTGGTGCAGGCCGAACTCGATGCGCGGCTCGAGCAGCTCCGGCAGGCACGCTCGGGCGCGAGCCTCGAATACCTCCAGGTGCTGTCGATGCCCGCCGGTACCGGGACGAAGGTGTCCCCGATGCCGCGCGCCGAGGCCGCGGTCGCCTTTCTCGCCGTGTTCGTCCTCGTCGCCGAGTTGCTGGTCGCGCTGAACGGACGCTTCGGAGCGTCGAACAGCCCGGCCTGGGCCCGGCGGGTCGCGCGTCGCCACCGGACAGCTGTGCAGATCGAGCGCGACGATCGGGAGACGCTTCCTCTCGACACGATCGTCATGCTCGGACAGCGCGCTTCGCTCGGCGACCACATCCTCCTCCTCACCGGCGAGGGCGTGACCGTCGAGACCGACGCCTTCGGCGATGCCCGCGACCGGATCGTGTGCTGCGGAGTCGGGGAACAGTGGTGGACCCGCGCGAAGACCGAGGGGCTCGCGCTCGCCGTGATCGTGCTGCAGGCCGGGGCCGAGGAGCGAGCGCAGGCGGAGGACACACTGCGTGCCCTGGCCGAGATCGAGGTGCCCACGCGTCTCGTCCTGCTCGGTGCAGGACGCGAGTTGGTGCCCGTGCTTCCGGCCCGGCGCCGCGAAACGGCCGTGGAGGCGGCTCCCGAGCCCCCGGCTCCCGTCCCGGCCGCCGCACCTCAGCCCGCACCTGCACCTGCACCTGCGGCGCCTGCACCGCGACCAGTGCCCGACGACCGTCACCGGGCTCCGCAGCCGGTGCCGTCGCAACCCGAGTCGCTGTTCGTCCCGCCCCAGGATTCGGCCTACCGGCAGTACCGCTACGACGAAGGGCACGACTACGGATACGCCGACCAACAGAGCTACCGGGACGGGCACGCTCATCCCGAGCAGAACGGTTACGGCGAATCTCGGGAGACGTCGCGCTACTGACCGTGTTCCCGCCCGAGTTGAAGCTTCGCGCCGACAGGCTATAGTGATGGCGGTCACTCCAGGGGATGGGTTTGGCCTGCGCAGCCGAGCACATCGGCGTCACGACGAGGAAAATGATTTGTCTATCTGCATTGCCGGCACACCGCAGCACAGCACCGCGACGCCGGGAAGCACCGAATGGATCAAGGCTCATCTCGCCCGCATGGACGACGGTGCGGGCTCCGCATCGCCCTCCGAGGACGTCGCCACCGAGAGTGTCGTCGACGCGCGCCGTTAGGCTCATCTCCAGGACTGCACAGAGGACCAGCCGGGTACACGTGCCGTGAACCGGGCGACGGAGGGAGCGAGACATGAGGGAGTTGTTCCGAGGACAGCTCGACGACCTGGTCGAACGTCTCGGTGAGCTCGCCGCGGTCGCAGCCGAAGGGCTCGACCTGGCCACTCGCGCCCTGTTCGACACCGATCTCGACGCAGCCCAGGCCGCCCTCGATCTCGATGCACGGATCGCCGAACTCGACACCGACTGTGCCGAGCGAGCGGTGCGGATCCTCGCCCTGCAGGGTCCCGTGGCCGCCGACCTGCGGTTGGTCTTCTCCGCGGTTCGTATCACGGGCGATCTCACCAGGATGGGCGAACTGAGCCTGCACATCGCGCGGGTCGTACGGCGTCGCCATCCCGAGTCGCTGGTGTACGACCTCCTGCGCGACGATCTTCGCCGGATGGCCGAACTCGCCGCGCAGATCGTCGCGATCCTGCGCGACGCGTTCACCGACTTCGACCTCGAGACGATCAAGGGCACACACGCCATCGAGACCGAACTCGATGCGGTGCACTCGCGACTGCTCGCCCTGCTCGAGAGCCCCGAATGGGACGGCGACATCCGGACCGCGGTCGACACCGCACTCCTCGCGCGTTTCTACGGGCGGTTCGGCGACCAGGCCGTCGACGTCGCCGATCGGTTGATCTTCTTCGTCACGGGCCAACGACCAGCTGCCTGACTTCGCCGCGCGTACTGCCGCGAACCGTGCGATTCTCTCACCATGACCCGCGACGAGCGCCTCTCGGTCGGCGGTCCTGGGGTGCCCGGGTTCGACGACCTCGACTTCGATGCTCTGTCGGTGCGGTCCGGTGCCAAGTGGGCACGGGCGGCCGCCGACGGACTGGCCCCCGCCTGGGTCGCCGACATGGATTTCCCGGTCGCACCGCCGATCGCGCGTGCGCTGCACGAGCTGGTCGACCGTAGCGATCTCGGCTATCCCGACTGGTCCCACGGGACGCCGCTGCGCGAGGAGTTCGCACAGCGCATGCGAACGCGCTACGGATGGGAACCCGATCCCGGAGCCGTGCGCGAGCAGACGGATCTCATCCAGGCGTTGCAGCTCGTGTTGCACCTGAGCGCCACGCGCGGCGATGCGGTGGCGATCCAGACACCGAACTACCCGCCGTTCCTCGCGTCAGTGCGACGGATGGGTCTGCAGCAGATCGACTTTCCGTTCGTCGACCGGGGCGACGGGTGGGTGCTCGACTTCGATGTGTTCGAGCCGTTGGCGGCGCGTCGTCGTCCGCGGGTGCTGGTGCTCGTCAACCCGCACAACCCCACCGGACGGGTGCTCACGCGTGAGGAACTCGAGCGGATCGCCGATCTCGCCGAACGGTTCGACATGCTCGTCGTCAGCGACGAGATCCATGCCGAACTGATCTACGAACCGCACCGGCATATCCCGTTCGCCTCGCTCGGGCCGGAGACCGCTGCCCGCACGGTGACTCTCACCTCCGCCAGCAAGGCGTTCAATCTCGCGGGGATGCGGTGCGCGGTGGTGCACTACGGCTCCGAGGCCCTGTTGAAGCGCCGGGACGCGGAGCCGTTCGACCTGTACGGGACGGTCTCGGTGCCGGGCGTGGTCGCGACGCTCGCCGCGTGGCGCGAGGGCGGTGCATGGCAGCGCGACCTGCTGCAGGTCCTCGACCGGAACCGTCGACGGGTGGACGAGGTTCTGCGCGAACGGATTCCGGATCTGCGGCACCACCTGCCGCAGGGTACCTACCTGACGTGGTTGAACACCGGGCCGCTCGGCATCGACGATCCGGTGTCGACCGTCCGCGATCGGGGACGTGTCCTCGCCGACGGTGGGGTGCGGTTCGGGTCGGGCGCACGCAACTTCCTGCGCATCAACTTCGCGACGTCGGGGCCGATCCTCGATCGCATCCTCGACGGGATCACCGACGCGCTCGGTGCCTGATCGTCAGCACACCCCGTCACCACACCGCGTCGGCCGGGGTGTTCGTGGACTCGAGTGTGTCGTTCGCGGCCGCGCATCCGGAGGTCGCCGAAGCGACCACGGCGCGTGAGGGTTTGGCCGAGAAGTTCTGGTAGAGCAGCCCGAAGTTCTGCTCGACGTCGGCCTTGTTCGTCCCGCGGTCGCGCATCGAGTAGACGAAAACCTTCTGTACCCAGCCGAGCCGGCGGGCCTCTGCGATACCGTCGGCGATGATGTCGGCCTGCCGTTGCGTGCTCACCGCGTTCGAGGCGGTGCCGGTCGGGGCGCCGAACTCGGTGGCCCACACCGGTGTCGCGGCGTCGCCGTACTGCACCATGGTGTCGCGCATCAGACGCATGCGGTAGAAGGTGTTCCAGCTCTGCGTGCTCACATCGGACGGCAGTGCCGGATAACTGTAGGGGTGGACGGAGAGGATGTCGAAGTACTGGTGCGCCCCGCGCGCGTAGAGCTGCTGCACGTAGGTGACGGGGGAGATGTCGGAACCGTTGTCCACCGCCGGTGCGAGTCCGCCGTTGAGGATCCGGGCATTCGGTTGCACGGACTTGACGGCCGGAGCGGCCGCGGCGAGCAACTCGACGTACTTGCCGACGTCGGGACGGGGACGGAAGAAGTTCGTCAGGTTCGGTTCGTTCCAGATCTCCCAGTGCGTCACGCGGGTCGAATAGCGCTGTGCCGCCTGCCGGGCGAAACCGGCGAAGGCTGCCGGGTCGGCGGGGTATCCGTGAGTGTCGCCGCCGCCCGCGACGCGCGCCCAGGCCGGGGTGTACGCGACGATGCCGACCACCTCGAGTCCGCGGGCCCGAGCACGATCCACCACACGGTCGGGCACCGACCAGTTCTGTTGTCCGCGGTTCGGTTCGATCACCGACCAGTCGATGTCCACGCGCAGCCACCGGGCGCCGACCGCCCGGATCGTGTCGAGTTCGCGGTCGAGTTCGGAGTCCGGCAGATACATCAGCGGTGCGCCGGCGGCGATGCCGATGTCGTCGGTCGCGCAGGTGGTCGGCGGAGGGGGTTGGGGCGGTGGAGCGCACGCTGCGAGTGCGGCGAGGGTGCACGAGAGGGCTGTGGCCAGTGCAACGTGTGCGAGACGACCCATCGACTCTCCTGATGTATCATTCGGACAATTCAGGCATCGGTCGTAACGTCGCGCCGCCGACCTGCGATTCTTGCGGTGGAGCGAGCGGCAGACCGACGCCGCGAATTCACTGTAACGAGCAGGAGGCCGGAAGATGCGGGATTCGTGGACCGAAGGTTCCGGTGCATGCGCACCGTGAATTTCGAGATCCACGACGAAACATCCGCAGTCCGGCTCTCCGCGGAATGGGACGATCTCGCCCAGGAGGTGGGTCGGCGCGTCGCGACCCGCCCCTCCTACGTACTGGCCTGGAATCGGATGGGGCGCGGCCGATCGGCCGTGTGCACCGTCCGGCGCGACGGGCGCCTCGTCGGACTCGCGCCCCTGCACGCCCGCACCCGTCTCGGGGTCACCGCTCTACGACTCCCGGCTCACGGCCTCGCCACGATAGGAACCTTCCTCGCGACCGACGAGGCCGCGCTCGCCGACCTGCTCGACGGCATCGCCGATCGGAACATGGCACTGCAACTCGACCACGTCGATCTCACCGACCCTCTCGTCGAGATGCTGCATGCTTCGCCTCGCTGGAGCATCGACATCGCCGGAACCGAGCGGTGCCTGACCGTCGATGTCGCCACCGGTGCCGGCGCCGAATCGCTGCGTAGTCGGCGCACACTGAGAACACTGTCTCGGCTCGAACGCTCGCTGGAACGCGAAGGCACCCCGGTCTCCGTCGAAGTGGTGCGCGATCCGGACCATCTCGCGCAGAGGTGGCGCGATATCACCGCGGTCGCCGCGGCCGCCGACGCACACAGCGGGCGCGACAACTTCTGTGCGCCGCCGTTCACCGCGTTCACCCGGCCGCTGCTCGACGCCGAGGCCCGCGCCGGCCGGCTGCTCATCGTGGGCCTGCTCGTCGGCGACCGATGGACGGCACATGAGATCATGTTCCGCACCGGGACCACGGCCGAGATGTGGTTGAGCCGCTTCCATCCCGAGGTACGCCGCTACCAGCCCGGCCAGTTGCTGCAGCGCCACCTCGCCGACCGCCACGACGAGCTGGGCATCGACCGCTTCGACTATCTGCTCGGCACATCGGAATTCAAGGAGCAGTGGTCGAACGGTGACTACCGGGTGGGGCGGATCGTCGCCGTCCCCACCTCGCGACCGCACCACCGATGGACCCTCCGCGCCGCGGATCTCGGAGCCGACCTCGTCCGTCCCCTGCGCCTGGCGGCGCGCGATGCTCTCACGTCGAACCGCTGCTGATCAGAGGCAACCGGGAATGACCGCGGCCGTGCGCAGCACGTCCCAGGCCGGCTTGGGCGACCCGTCGTGTGTGAGGACCCCGAAGTTCTGTTCGCGATCGGCCACCTCGGTGCCCCGGTCGAGGAGGCTGTAGACGAACAGCTTGTCGACGAAGCCCAACGCGCGTTGCTCGGTGATCCCGTCGCGCAGGATGTCGGCCTGCTCCGTGGGCCCGACCGCGTCGGTGTCCGTGCCCGTCGGTGCCCCGAACTCCGTTGCCCAGATGGGCTTGTCGGAATCCCCGTGCTCGACCATGACGGTGCGCATCTCGCGCATGCGGTAGAAGGAGTTCCAGTCGGAGGTCGAGGCGTCGGACGGGAGAGCGGGATAGCTGTAGGGATGCATGCCCACCACGTCGAAGGCCGGCGACACGCCCTGGTCGTACAACTCGGTGAGGAAGGTCGTCGGGGCGATGTCGGAGCCGTTGTCGGTGCCGGGGGACAGGCCGCCGGTGATCACCACCGCCCCGGGGTCGACGTTGCGGATCGCCTCCGACGCCGCCACGAGCAGGTCGGCGTACGCGCCGACGTCGGGTTGCGGGGTGAAGAAGGCCGTCAGGTTCGGCTCGTTCCAGATCTCCCAGTGCGTGACTCTGTCCGAGTAGCGATCGGCGACGTCGCCTGCGAAGCGCCCGAATTCGCCGGGGTCGGCAGGCATCCCGTGCGGATCGCCGGGGTCGGCCTCCGACGTCCGCGCCCAGTGCGGAGTGTGGGTGAGCAGGCCCAGCACCTGCAGGTCGTGCGCGTCGGCCGCGGCGACGACCCGGTCGGTGCCCCTCCAGTCGAAGCGTCCGCGCGCGGGTTCGATGATCGACCAGTCCATGTCGAACCGGATCCAGCCGGCGCCGCTGTCGGCGACCTTCGACATGTACGCGTCGAGGTCGTCGGCGTCGAGGGAGTCGAGACCGGCTCCCGTCGCGACCCCGAGACTGTCGGCGGTCAGATCTGTTCGGCAGTCGCGTGCCTCGGTGCTCTGGGTACACGACAGAGCGAACACACCGACAAGGGTGAGAACGGCGCGGAGCGGCATGGACCGCGACACGCGACGCGGCATCGACCGCGAAAGGGACACTGCAACCTCAACGGGACTTGACGAGACCGGCGAGGCCGAGCCCGCCGGTGATGGGAAGGACATGGGTTCCGGCCAGAACACAGACAGCCGAGAGGACAGCGGTGACGGGCCAGGGAAGATCGTAGCGTTCCGCGAAGAGCGACATCCACACGGCCACCGAAACACCCAGCATCGCGATCGCCATGGTCTGGGTGAAGGGGAACAGACCCCTGATCCGGACGCTCCGGACCACCACGATCCAGATCGCGACGAGCATCGCAGCCTCGGTGAGCACCGTCGCCAGCGCCGCCCCGTCGAACGACATGCGGGGGATGAGGACGAGGTTCGCACCGATGTTCCCGGCGAGCGCGGCCAGTGCCACCCACGGGTAGACGCGGTGGCGTCCGGTCGCGATGAGCACCATGAGACCGAGTTCGGTGAGCATCGACAGAGCGCTGCCGAGCACCAGCATGCGCGAGGCGCCGGCCGCCTCGGCGAACCGCTCGCCGTAGAGGAGGGACAGCACGCCGTCAGCCGACGACCAGAAGGCCGCGGTAGCGGTCGCGCCCAGTACCGCGAGGAGCATCGCCGCTTCCCGCGTGCGCTGCCGGAACATCTCGCTCTGCGCCGGCCAGGTGGCGACCAGCAGCGTGGTCACCGGACCCACGACGGTCGACGACACCATCGACAGGAGGTCGGCGAACTTGTATCCGACGGTGTAGAGACCTACCGAGTCGAAAGTGTCCATCCGCCCGAGCATCAGCACGTCGATCTTCGACAGCAGGGTGAGCAGAGCGAAACCGATGCTGAGGGGGATGGCCTCGACGAGCATCTCGCGCCACCGCCACAACTGGGCACGTGCGGCGGGCAGGGGACCGGCCTTGCCCGCTCGCACGCCGCGCACGAGGATGCCTGCGCCGACGACCTCGTTGATCACGGCCGGCACGACGAGCACGAGCAGCACCGGATTCCACAGCACCGCGGCGATGGTGGCGATCAGCTGCGCGAGCTGGCCGAAGGTCTCGGCGACCGCGACCGATGCCATGCGTAGTCGACTCTGGTACATCACCGACAGGGCGTTGTTGGGCGTCGCGATCACCACGACGAGACCGGCGATCACCGTCGCCCAGACGACATCGGACGAGTATCCGAGCAGCAGCACGTACCCGATGGCCAGCGCGTACCCGAGCAGACCGAGCACACCGCGCAACGCGATGAACGCGGTGGTGACGTAGGAGACCTCCCACGGATTGCACTCGACGAGCTTGGCGAGCACCACTCGGCCCACGCCGAGATCGGTGACGACGGACAGCAACCCGAGCAGGCCGAAGACGAAGGAGAACTTGCCGAAGTCGTCCGGTGCCAACGCGCGGGCGACGATCATCGAACCGGCCCAGCCCATCGAGGCGACGGCCAACCGGCTGCCGAGCATCACGACGGTGTTGCGTCGCGCGGCCCGCCCGTCGAGCTCCGGGGTTTGCGGTTCGTGGAGAGTACCGCCGGGGTCGTGCGCCGCGACGATCCGCTCCATCACGACGGTTTCGGCCATCCGGTCGGCCAGCGAATGTCTACCCACGCGACGGCCTCGTCAGATTCTCAGGCCCGCGGAGCGGTAGGCATCGCGCGTGAGCTCGGCGGTGCGCGTCCATGTCGAGGTCGCGGCGACCTCGCGTCCACGGGTACGCAGCGTATCCGCGGTATCACGGTCGTGGACGACGACGCGCAGGGCCGCGGTCCACGAGGTCACGGTGTGTTCGGTGACGAGCAGCGCTCCGTCGTCGACGACGTCGGGCAGTGCACCGACAGCGCTCGTCACCACCGCCCCACCACACGCCATCGCCTCGAGCGGCGGTAACCCGAAACCCTCGTAGCGTGAGGCGTATGCGACGGCGGTCGCTGCGGCGTACAGCGCGGGAAGGTGTGCGGTGGGAACGTAACCGAGACCGATCGAACCGGCCGGTGCGTGGGGTCCGGTGGATCCGGCTCCGGCGAGCACCAGCGGGACGTCGAGGATACGGCACGCGTCGGCGACGAGCGCGACGTCCTTGCGGGGTTCGACGGTGCCGACCTGCAGGACGAACCGTTCGGGCAGCCGGTAGACCCGGTGGATGTCCCGCATCTCCTCGGGAGTGGGAGGTTTCGCCCACGCCGCGGGGGCGAGCGGGGTGACCGCCGCGTCGCGGCCGCACAGCGCGTGGAGACGTTCGGCGGTGAAGTTCGAGACCGCGACGAGCACGTCGGCCCGTCGCATGGCATCGCGCAGCAGTGCGCGCTCACCGGCGGCGCGGTACTTGCTGAACGCCCACGGGGTGTCGAAGACGGCGAGATCGTGGAACGTCGAGACGGTGACACCGGAACACAGGACGGGCAGGTCGACGTCGAGGCTGTGGAACAGGTCGACCCCGCGGACGGGCATCTTGGCGTACAGCATCCGCCGCACCCCGTCGGCGACCGGTCGTACCGACGGGGTCACGCGAGGGGGCAGTTCACCCACGGCATCGCACTGCACCGTCGCGCGCAGCGCAGCCGAGGGGAACAACGGGTCGAGCGCGGTCAGCAGCTCGCGGACGTAGGTCTGGACTCCACTGCCGGACGGACGGAGTGCGAGGGCGCCGAATCCGATGCGGTGAGCGAGCTTCGGTGAGGTGACCAGTGTTGCGCCAGTGCGCATCCGACAGTTCCTAACAGTAGCCAGAAATAGACGTCGAGAGGGAAGATCTCGAGATAGGTCGCCACGGTGGAGGCGACCGCCGCCGCGACGATCGTGCCGCTCACCCCGAGTGCGAGTGCGGCGTCCTGCCCGCTCAGCACCCGGGATGCACGCAGCGTCGAGACCGCGGCGCACACGAGTACGAGGACGAACAGCCACACGCCGATCGGGCCGAGTTCCACGGCGAGCTTCATGTAGTAGTTGTCGGGCTGATAGGGCATGAACCCGAACTGCACGGCCGCCGTGTACGACAGTTCCGACAGCATCGGGTTGCTCTGGGCCACCGTGTCGGCGGCAGCCGAGCCGGTCGCGCCGAGACCCTGCCCGAAGGGGTGCACCCACAGCGACGACAGGGTCTGCGACCAGCCGTCCCCGCGCTCACCGAGGCTCGACGAGGAGAACAGTGGAGCGAGAATCGAACTCGGCACGGCGAAGAGGACGAGCGGTGCGAGCGCCGCGGTGGCGCCGAAACCGAGGAGCAGGGTGCGGTAGCGGTGGACCGCCAGCCACAACAATGCGACGGCGAGACCGATGTAGCTGGCGCGCACGATCGTCACACCCATGCCCAGCACCATGATCGGTGTCGCGCACAGGAACAGTCTGTTGCGGAGCCGGTGCGGATCGGCGAAGGAGACCGAGCACCCCACGATCAGTCCGATCATCACGAACAGGCCGAAGGCGAAGGGTGTCGTGAACGTGCTGAAACTGCGCAGGATTCCGCCGCTGATGCGCAGATGCTCGTCCCAGCGGTAGCCGAGTTCGGCGAGTCGCTCACCGCCGATCACCTGTTGTGCGAGTCCGACGACGGCGGTGACGGCCGTCGTGCCCATGAGGATCGTCACCAGGTGGTCGCGGTCGCGGGCGTCGAACGGTGCACGCCACAGGATCACCGGGATGACGAGGTAGAAGTAGGTAATCTTGATGGCGATGATGCCGGCGAGCCCCGAGACGAGCAACGCCGACAGGACTCCGATTGCCACCCATGCGACCACGGCCGGCCACCACGGATAGGACGGTGCCGGCAGCCGCCGTCGGTGGGGGCTGACGAAGGTCGCGGCGAGGGTGAGGAGCAGCAGCCCCTCCTTCCACGGCGACAGTGATTCACCGCCGGGGACGATCGCGAGCAGGCCGTGGAACGGCGTGAGCGCGGCGATCGCCAGCAACCCGCGTTGGGGTCGTCGCCAGAGCAACACTCCCAGCACGAGCACGACCGGAACGGCGAGTATCAGCACAGGAGTCATGAGACGTACTCGTCTGCAGCGGGATCCGCGGTGCGGGACCCGAAACGGGAGAGCACGGTCGAGGTGACCGCCGTGCGGAGGAACTCGCGCCCGTCCCGCTGCCGACCGCTGTGCTCACCGACCTCGCTGGTGAGGATGTCCCCGGTGAAGCCCCGTCGGCGCAGGCGGCGAAGTCCTTCTTCTCCGCGCTGGGTCAGGAACCACCGGTGGTCCTCGGCGGACAGCACGACCGTGGTCGACACACCCGCGCGACGCAGTGCCTCCAACCCGACCTCGGGAACCTGGGTCACGCCGATTCGGCCCAGCAGCAGCCACAATGGATAGGGCAGGTACTTCTGCGCCCACGGTTTGATGCGGGCTCGCAGGGAGATCGTCTGCGGTTCCGCCGGGGTTGCGATCGCCGGAACATCGGGTGCGTTCGGACCGAGATCTGCGCGCAACGACTTCCGGCGGTGGGTGCACCACAGGATCACGTTCACGAGCACGGCGGAGTGTGCTGCACCCCGGAGGGTGACCCACGACGAGTACCACGCACCCGAACACAGGCCGATCACCACGAGGTCCTGCGGATCGATGCCGAGGGCGGCGACAGCATCGAGGGCGTCGCGGTCGGAGTCGTCGGAGTACAGCGGCGTGGGCGTCGCCCCGTGTGCCGTGCCGGTATCGCCGACCCCGGTCCGGTCGAACCGGATAGTGGAGATGCCGTGCGCGGCGAACTCGCGTGCGAGCTCGACCCAGAGACGACTCGGGCCGAGTCGGTGCTCGTAGGCGGTGCCGAAGAACAACACCGTCGGGATGGACCGGCGCGGGGCGCCGAACCTGTCGGTGCCGAACCCCTCGGTGCCGAACCCCTCGGTGTCGAACCATTCGGGGGCGACCCCGTGCGTGCGCAGCGCGAACATCTCGTTCGGGCCGAGATATTCGACGCTCTCGTGGATCGGGAGCCCGGAGTCGGTGGTCGCGACGACCGCGCGGCCGCACTCGGGGAAGTGGACCTCGCGGGTGGCGGCCGGCGCGTCCGCAACTACCCAATCGGCGATCCGGGTGAGCTGCTCGGTCGGGATCGCGGAGTGGAGTGTGCTGGGGGTGACGAAGGATTCGTGGGCGTCGAGGGAGAGCTCGTCACCGCCGAGTGCGGTGGCGAGCGCCGACACCGCGGCGGTCTCGCGGGCTGTGGGTCGGGTCGCGAGCAGGGTTCGTGTGCCGTTCAGCGACCTCGGATCGATCTTCAGGGCGCCGAGCGCGTCGGCAGCTTCGGGGGCGAGAACCCCGCCGACGATCGAAACCCGGGGGTCTTCGGGATCGTCGGCGCCGAGGGCGAGACGGTAGAGGGCGCGTTGTTCGCGCAACATCGCTCGGCCCGAGACGATCGGATCCCACAGCACGACGGCGTCGGCCGGTCCGCACTCGGGCAGTGCCGTCGCCGCGATCAGTGCGCCGGTGCGCAGTCCGACGACGGTGATGTGCTCGGCGCCGCTCGCGCGGGCCGTCTCCACTGCGGTGACGACGCTGCGCTGCCATGCCGCGACCGCGTCGGGCGAATCCTGATCGCCGGCCGAGTCTCCGGTGCCCGTGTAGTCGAAGCGCACTGCCGCCAGTCCCCGCTCGGCGAGTTGCTCGGCGAGAGCCTTGACGCCTCGATAGGTGTCGAGGTGTTCCTTGCCGAGGGGTGGGCACAGCACCACCGCGCCGCGCGCGCGGCGGTCGGCGGGAAGGTGGACGTGCCCGAGGATCGGGGACGCAGGGTCGCCGAACCACGACGCGTGTCGCACATCCACTCCGTGACCTCCACTGTCGAGGGGGTGAAAGAGGGGGTGATTTCCCGCCCCGTCTCGGACCCTGAATCTTCTTGCCGTTCGGACGCATTCGTATCGAGGGATTGTGCCGACCCGTTACCTCTCGGCGTCGGCAGGGTCATAAAGTACCCTCCCGATCGGCTCGGGGTCTTCGGAGGGATGGCTGTGCCTGGAATCTTGGTGCACGAATGGATCGCACGCGACGGAGGTTCGGAGAAGGTTCTCGACGAGTTCGTCCGCACCTTTCCCGACGCCGACGTCCTGTGCCTGTGGGACGACGCCGACCGGTATCCGGGGCGGACGGTGCACGGGAGCGGTCTGGCACGCACACCTCTGCGTAGGAGCAAGGCGCTGGCGTTGTCGGCCATGCCGTACGTCTGGCGTCGCCGACCCGGTTCGTACGACTTCGCCCTGGTCAGCTCGCATTGTTTCGCCCACCACGTGACCTTCCGGGGCGCACCGAGCGGGTTCGAGAAGTTCGTCTACGTACACACTCCGGCGCGCTACCTGTGGAATCCGGAACTCGACGATCGGGGTGCCTCGGCCGCGGTGCGGTGCGCGGCACCTCCGTTGCGTGCCCTCGATCGGCGTCGCGCGCGGGAGGGTGCACACTTCGCCGCGAACAGCGATTTCGTGCGTCGTCGCATCGAGCGGGCCTGGGGTGTCGAGGCGCGTGTGATCTTCCCTCCCGTCGAGACGGCCCGCATCTCGTCGGTGCCCGACTGGCGTGACGAACTGTCCGCCGCCGAATCCGCCCTGCTGGAGGGGCTTCCGGAGACCTTCGTGCTGGGGGGGTCGAGGTTCGTGCCGTACAAGCGACTGGATTGGGTGATCCGGGCAGCCGACCTCGCCGGGGTGCCGGCGGTGATCGCGGGATCGGGGCCGGAGGAGGGCCGGCTGCGGCAGCTCGCCGACGAGGCGACGGTGCCGGTCCACGTGCTCGCTCGACCGTCGGACGCCCTGCTCTACGCGCTCTACCAGCAGGCCCACGTCTACGTCTTTCCTGCGGTGGAGGACTTCGGGATCATGCCCGTCGAGGCACGTGCGGCAGGGGCGCGTGTGGTCGTCAACGCGCTCGGAGGTGCTGGTGAGACGGTTGCCGAGGGGGTCGACGGGTTGTGTTTCCGCGAGGACAGGGTGGAGGCGGTCGCCGAGTGCATCGCCGCGATCGACGGTGTGCCGAAGGGCCGTAACGAGGCCGTCGCCGCGCTGTCCTCGGAGAACTTCCAGCAGCACATCCGCGACTGGGTCGGGGAGGGGATCGGAACGGCGTGACTCACATCATACTACCGACGAGTAGACGAACTCTTGTCGCCGGTTCGTCTCTGTTGTACCTTTCTCCCGGGTCGGGGGCCTGCTGATGGGGTTCGATGGGGGATCGTCATGGCTCACTGCCGCCGGCCGAGCTGCGTTCGTCGCCGCTTCATGAATGTGTTCTTTGCTGAAGTAACTACGCGCACAAGTAATTCGAGTTACGCGTAGCTTCTTTGCTTCAGGGTGGAATCACCCGCGTCACTGTGATCCGTTGCACTGAAACAGGATTCGCGTTCCTTCGAGAAAACGGACATAATCACCGAATCGTTCATCTGGCTGTCGGGGCCACTTCGCGTGGAGTAGGCAAGCAGGAGAAGTATGGGGATCGGACCCGAGTTGGCGCGCCGCAACGCGCCGACCCACGACATGAGCGACGGTCACGGAAGTGTCCCGCGCAGACAATGGCAGCGCACCTATCTCCGGTCGCTGGCGATCACCGACACGACGATCGTCGTCACGACAGTCGTCCTGGCGCAGGGGGCCGGGACGATGATCGGTGGACCGGTCGACCCGGGGTCCTCGGTGACCCGGGGACTCGCCTCGGCGATCGTGGTGGCCGGCCTGTGGCTTGCGATTCTGGCACTCAACGGAACTCGCAAGAAGCCGATCGTGGGCAGCGGCGAGGAGGAGTACCGGCTCGTCACGAGGGCGACCCTGCAGACCTTCGGTCTGCTCGCGATCGCCTCGTTCCTCGTCGACTCGTTCGCCACCGACCTCGACACGATCCGGGTCTACGTGTTGCTGGCCATGCCGGTCGGCCTGGTCGTTCTGCCGCTCGGACGTCGATGGTGCCGTCGTTCGATCGAACGCCGGCGTGTGCGGGGCGAGTTCCGGACCTCGGTGCTCGTCGTCGGCTCCGAACGCGCGGTGGATGCGATGGTCGGATCGTTCGTCCGCGACACCTCGGCCGGATACCGCGTCGTCGGTGTGTGCACCACCGGGTACACGGGGGAGAGCGGGCGCACCATCACCGTCGCCGGACAGGAGATCCCGGTACTCGGTGCGGAAACCGACGTGATCAACGCCGTCAAGCTCTCCGGCGCCGACACCGTCGCGATCGCTGCCGGAACGCACTGGGGGAACGGTGATATCGGCGAGCTCGCATGGGAACTCGAGCCGTATCGCGTCGATCTCGTGGTGGCTCCCGGCGTCACCGACATCGCCCTGCCGCGACTGTCGATGCATCCCGTGGGTGGGTTGCCGTTCGTGCACGTCGAGGAGCCGCAGTACCGCGGGTCGCATCGGATCGCCAAGACGACCTTCGACCTCGTGTGCGCGGTCCTCGCCCTCACGATCGCGGCGCCGGTCATGCTTGTGGTCGCCGCGCTGATCAAACTCCAGGACGGCGGTCCGGTCTTCTATCGGCAGGAACGCGTCGGCCTGGGCGGCACCGTCTTCCGGATGTGGAAGTTCCGATCGATGGTCGTCGATGCCGACCGGATGGTCGATACGGTCCGCGCGCAGACCGGTCAGGAGGACGCGACCTTCTACAAGTCGGCCCGCGACCCGCGGATCACGCCGGTGGGACGGTTCATCCGCCGCACCAGCATCGACGAACTGCCACAGCTGTTCAACGTCCTCGCCCGCGACATGAGTCTCGTGGGGCCGCGTCCCCTCGCGGTGGGTGAGGGCGAGAAGATCCCGGGCTTCGTTCCGCGCCGCATCCTGGTGCGACCCGGCATGACGGGATTGTGGCAGGTCTCCGGGCGATCCGATCTGTCCGAGGCCGACCGCATCCGCCTCGATCTGTTCTATGTGGCGAACTGGTCGATGGTGCAGGATCTGCTCATCGTCGTGAAGACGGTGCGCGCGGTGCTCGCGAGCGACGGCGCCTACTGACCCGACCGCAGTGCGGGGTTTCGTAGCCGGTGGGCAGGGAACCCTTCGACTTCGCCCTGGGATCTGCAGGAGGAGTCGAAGGTGAACACGTCCGTGCGGGGTTTCCAACCCGATCCCGACGACATCCCGCTGATCACCTCGCTCGACCAGCTCGCCGACCTCGCGACGGATCCGCTGCTCTACCTGCGGTATTCGAAGGGTCCGGCGGCGGATGCCGAGGACGGGCCGAGCCGCGATCGCGAGGCGAACGTGACCCTGCCCGGGCTCGTCGCCACCACCCTCGCTCCGGAGCCGTGGTGGCGCCGGCCCGTCAAGGACTGGGTCGCCCGCCGTGTCTGCACGTGCACCGGGTTCGGCGACGAGGACGGTCGGTTCGTCTGGATCCTCACGGGCAGGATGGTCGGGCGCGGTCCCGGCCACGAACCGTTGCTCCCGACCTGCAGAACCTGAAACGGGGACGTCTGTCCCTCGACGACCTCATGGCCGCCGCGCGTCAACAGGGCATCCGGCGGTTCGCCGACATCGACCTCGCGGTGCTCGAGACGAAAGGGAGGATCTCCTTCTTCTCCCGGACGAGCGCTCAGGACGGCGCGCCGGAGGAACCCGACCCGGCGTGACGGGGTGCCGCGCCGTCCTGACGCTCAGTTATTGCGTCCGGTCAGTGCGTCGCGCAGTCGGTCCACCATGCCGACCCCCGGTCCGACGGTCTTGTGGAACAGTTCGGAATGCGGCACGGACGAATGCGGCCGGGTCGGGGCCAGCTTCTTGGCGGCCTGTACCTTGGTGCCGACCTCCACGAGGGTGTCCTGCCCGAGATGCGTCCTCAACGCCGGGAACTGGTCGGATTCTTCGTCGTTCGCGTGGTGGCGCAGAAGATCCTGCAACTTCTTCACCAACGTCGTGAACTCCGCACTCGATGCTCCCGCGCCCTCGAGTTGCTTCATCACCTGCACGATCTCGTCGTGCTCCTCCTTGTCGAGTTCAACGGCTTCCGTGCCGCCGGAATTCGGTCCCTCGTGGGCGGTTTCGGTCATCGATGTCTTCTTCGAACGGTCAGGATCGTCCGGTATCGCCGGTCTCGTCCGGTTCGTCCTCGCCCTCCGCCTGGTCGGGCTGCTGCGGAGCCTTGGAGAGGAGGTTGTCGGGATCGGCGTCGGGATCTTCGGCTGCGTCGTACGGATCGGCAGAACCGTCTGTGCTGCTCATGTACCAAGGGGTTCACCACTACCGGCGAGGGCAAACACTCCGGCGACCGACGGGGATTCGCATCCTGCCGGGGTAGGTGGTTCGGGGAGCCGGGCGGGGGTAGTCCTAGGGAGACCGCCTTTCACCGAGAAATGTTCGGAGGAAGATCATGACCGGACCGCACGACACTCCCGATCTCGACGACGTGATCGACCCGACCGAGTCCGCGCCCAAGGATCGGCGCGAGCACGGCAAGTCGCCGGACCGCGTCGACGACGACTATCTCGAGTACCGCACGGAGCAGGAACGCATTGCCGCCGGCGTCGAGGACTACGACCCCGACCACGTCCCACCCGCAACCGAGTAGCCGCTGCGTTACAGACGGATTCTCGGCGAACCATCGGAAGGAGCAGAGAGATGGAACGAGGGAGCGACAAGCACGGTCCGAAGAAGGACGACGCGCTCGCAGAGGAAACCGAAGGAATGATCCGCGCCAACCGTCCGACCCGCGCCGACGAGGCACGCGATCCGGAGCCGCCGGCCGACGACGATCCGGATGTGCGGCCCTGGCACACCGAAGGTCCGGGCGGCGGAGCTTCGGAGGGCGGGGGTCCGGAGGGCGGGGGTCCGGCGGGCTCTGCCTGAGTCGATGCGAGCGTGGCGCGTGGTGGAGCCCGGCCCCGTCGCCGGTCACCCTTTGCGGTTCGAATCCGTCCCGCTTCCCGAGACCGGACCGAACGATCTTCTGGTGCGCGTGCTGGCGTGCGGTGTGTGCCGCACCGACCTGCACGTCGCCGAGGGCGATCTCCCCGTCCACCGGGCGGGTGTCGTCCCGGGGCACGAGGTGGTCGGGGTGGTCCATCGAGTGGGGGAGGCGGTCGAAGGGTTCGCCGACGGCGACCGCGTCGGCGTGGCCTGGCTGCGTTCGACCTGTGGGCAGTGCCGCTACTGTCGTCGTGGCGACGAGAACCTGTGTCCGGATTCGAGATACACCGGTTGGGACGAGGACGGCGGGTACGCCGAGTTCGTCGCCGTACCGGCGGCGTACGCCCTCCCGCTGCCCGACGGATACGAGGACGTCGAACTCGCTCCGCTCCTCTGTGCCGGCATCATCGGCTACCGCGCGCTGAAGCGCGCCTCGGTTCCCGACGGCGGGAGGCTCGGCATCTACGGCTTCGGCGGCAGCGCCCACATCGCGGCGCAGGTCGCCCTGGCGCGAGGTGCCGAGGTGCACGTCATGACGAGGAGCGAGGATGCGCGGAATCTCGCTCGCGAACTCGGGGCCGCGTCGGTGCAGGGCGCCGCGGACGCACCACCGGTGCCCCTTGACGCCGCCATCCTCTTCGCACCCGTCGGCGACCTCGTGCCGCCTGCACTCGAAGCACTCGACCGCGGCGGCATCCTCTCGATCGCCGGCATCCACCTGACCGACGTTCCGCAGCTGAACTACCAGCGGCACCTGTTCTACGAGCGCGAGATCCGGTCGGTGACCGCCAATACCCGTAAGGATTCCCGGGAGTTCCTCGCGTTCGCCGGGCAGCACCGCATCAGGGTCGCGACGATGCGATACGGGCTGGACGACGCCGATCGCGCGCTGGCGGATCTCGCCGGCGACCGCGTGCGCGGCGCTGCCGTCCTCGTCCCCTGATGGTCCGGATCGATACGGTGCGCTCCGCCCGAGATCACCAAGTCGGGACTTTCTACCCTACGGGAACATCCCGCCCGGGACGACGATAATAGTGTCGGACCCAGGAGGGCCCCTCGGACTTCTCACCCACGAGGAGATGAGGACAATGTCGACATCATCGGCTCATTCTGCAATGCACACCCATCCCGACATCGTCGAGATGCGCGAACGCTACGACCGGATGGGCGAACAGCCCACAGTCCAGGTCACCGACGGATTGATGATGGTTGCCGGTCTGTACGCGGCGGCATCCGCCTGGATCATCGGCTTCGCCGATCAGACGGCACTCGCCACCACCAATCTGATCTGCGGCCTCGCGGTCGCACTGCTCGCCATGGCGCTCGGTTCGGCCTACGGCCGCACCCACGGCCTGGCGTTCGTCGCGCCGCTGCTCGGTCTGTGGTTGTTCGTCTCGCCGTGGCTGGTCAGCGGAGTAGATACCAGTACGTCCATGATCTGGTCCCACGTCATCGTGGGTGCGATCGTGTTCGTCCTGGGCGTGGCCGCGGCTGCGATGGGAACCGGCCTGATGGACCGTTCGCGTTGACGGTGCAGTAGCCCGGGATGCAGTAACCCGGGTATACGGGACCCGGACGGTGCTGCCGGCTGCATGTCTGAACCGGCAGCACCTCACCGGGTGCGGCGTCCGGACACCGATTCCGGCTACCGAGGGCAATACCCCTCGGTCGAACGCTGCAACCCTGTCGCCGTTTCGCTGCCACGATGCAGTATGCACACCGGTGAAGGCCGCGGCGCTCGTAGTGCGAACTCGGTGAGGTTCGAACGACAATTGCGAGAATCCATCGAGGAACTCGCTCGTGAGATGCACGACGACCGATGGCCCGCGTTCGCTTCCCGAGCGGCCCGTCTGGGTGCTTCGAGGGATGTCATCGGGCAGGCGAAGGGCGTTCTCATGGAACGCTTCGGCCTCGACGCGGAGAGCGCATTCGAAATGCTGCGCAGGTTGTCCCAGGAGCGCAACCAACTCGTGCGCGACCTTGCCGTCGAGGTGGTCGAGACCGCCCGACCTCCGCGTGAACGGTAGAGCGAATCCTCCCCAGGCGGATGCGCCGGATCGCCCGGAACTGAGCACCGTGCGCATCCATTCAGTGTGTCGTGCATCACATCTGATCAAAATGATGCGCTGGAAAATCTTATGTTGACGAGTTCGCCTAGCTCAATCAACTATTGCTGTACCAAATGACGCGATCGAAGTGGCGCAGACACAATCGGACGCCGCGACGAAGGACGGGTGGTACGCAATGACCGAGACCGTAATCCGGGAGAGCGAACGACTTCCCTACGACCTCGACGACCGATATCGCTCGGGCTCCGGCACCGTGCTGCTCACCGGCGTGCAGGCCATCGCCCGGCTGTTCGTCGAACAGCAGGTACGGGCCATGCGGGACGGTCGCCGGGTGGCGACTTTCGTCTCCGGATATCAGGGCAGCCCCCTCGGTGGTCTCGACAAGATGCTCCACGGCATGCCGAAGGTCCTCGCCGAGCACGACATCACCTTCGTGCCCGGATTCAACGAGGAACTCGCCGCCACCGCGGTGTGGGGCAGCCAGGGACAGCTCGGCGCCGGCACACCGACTCACGACGGCGTCGTCGGTGTCTGGTACGGCAAGGGCCCCGGCCTCGACCGCGCCACCGACGCGCTGCGTCACGCCAACATGTACGGCGTGAACCCGAACGGCGGCGTGCTGCTCATGGTGGGTGACGACCCCGCGTCGAAGTCGTCGACCGTGCCCGCCGTCAGCGAGCGATCCCTCGCCGCCCTCGGCATCCCGGTCCTGTTCCCGCGCAACGCCGCCGAGATCGTCACGATGGGCCTGCACGGCGTCGCGCTGTCGCGTGCCTCGGGCTGCCTCGTCGCCCTCAAGATCGTCACGGACGTCGCCGACGGCGCCTGGTCCGTCGACGGCTCCATCTCCGACCTGCCCATCGCGGTCCCCGAGATCGAATGGGAAGGACGGCCGTTCGTCTACAAGCAGCGCCCCATGGCCGCGCCCGGCGACAGCGTCATCGCCGAGGCCGACCTCTACGGCCCGCGCTGGAAGATCGTCCAGGAATACGGCCGCCTCAACGGCCTCGACGTGATCGAGGTCGACCCGCCGCAGGCCCGCGTCGGCCTCGCCGCCACCGGCACCACCTTCGACGCCCTGCGCCAGACCCTGCTCGACCTCGGTGTCGACGACGCCGCGCTGCACCGCGCCGGCATCCGCCTGCTGCGCATCGGCATGCCGTACCCCATCGGTACCGAGATCGTCCGCGAATTCGCCCGCGGCCTCGACGAACTGATCGTGGTCGAGGACAAGACCGCCTTCGTCGAGACCCAGATCCGCGAGATCCTCTACGGCACCGCGAACGCCCCGCAGATCGTCGGCAAGAAGGACGCCGACGGCCGCCCGCTCGTGCCGGTTGACGGTGAGCTCACCGCCGGTCGCCTGCGCGGCCCGCTGCGTCGCGTGCTCCGCGGCCACGTCGAACTCGGCCCCGCACCGCTGCCGCAGTTGTCGCTCGAGGTGCTGTCGACCCAGCGCACCCCCTACTTCTGCAGCGGCTGCCCGCACAACCGATCCACCGCACTGCCGGAGGGTTCGATCGGCGGCGGCGGCATCGGCTGTCACACCCTCGTCACCCTGTCCGGCCGCAAGGACAGCGCCGTCACCGGCCTGACCCAGATGGGTGGCGAAGGTGCGCAGTGGATCGGCCAGGCGCCGTTCACCGACATCGGCCACATGTTCCAGAACCTCGGCGACGGAACCTACTTCCACTCCGGTCAGCTCGCCGTCCAGGCGTGCGTCGCCGCCGGCGTGAACATCACCTTCAAGCTGCTCTACAACGACGTCGTGGCGATGACCGGCGCGCAGGACGCCGAAGGCGCCCTGAAGATCCCGGCGCTGACCCACAAGCTCACCACCGAGGGTGTCCGCAAGATCATCGTCTGCTCCGACGAACCGAAGCGCCTCCGCAAGCGCACCCTTGCCCGCGGCACCGAGGTCTGGCATCGCGACCGGCTCGACGAGGCGCAGAAGCTGCTGCGCGAGATCGAGGGCGTCACCGTGCTCATCTACGACCAGCACTGCGCCGCCGACGCGCGCCGTCAGCGCAAGCGTGGCACCCTGCCCGCCCGCACGACCCGCGTCGTCATCAACGAAGCGGTGTGCGAGGGCTGCGGCGACTGCGGCGTCAAGAGCAACTGCCTGTCGGTGCAGCCGGTCGACACCGAATTCGGTTCGAAGACCCGCATCGATCAGACCTCCTGCAACACCGACTACTCGTGCCTCGACGGCGACTGCCCGTCCTTCGTGACCGTCGAGACGTCGCCGGAGAAGCCCAAGCGCCGCAAGGCTCCGACCCCGCCGCGCATCCCGGACGCCGCCATCGTCACCTCGAAGGGCACCCGCAACGTCTTCCTCGCGGGCATCGGCGGCACCGGCATCGTCACCGTCAACCAGGTGCTCGCCACGGCCGCGCTACGCGCCGGATTCGAGGTCGAGTCGCTCGACCAGATCGGCATGAGCCAGAAAGCCGGCCCGGTGGTCTCCCACCTGCGCTTCGCCGCCGACGGACTCGAGCCCGGCAACCGCGTCGGCCCGGGCGGTGCGACCGCTCTGCTCGCGCTCGACCTGCTCACCGCGACCGAGCCGAAGAACCTCGCCTACGCGAACCGTGAGGAGACCGTGGCAGTCGCGTCGACGAGCCGCGTCCCCACCGGCGACATGGTCTACGACCGCTCTGTCCGGCACCCCGACGAGCACGACCTGCTCGCCCGCCTCGACACCGCGACCCGCACGACCGTCTCGTTCGACGCCCTCGCCGCAGCCCAGGCGCTGTTCGGTGAGACCTCGGCCGCGAACTTCCTCGTCGTGGGCGCCGCCCATCAGCTCGGCGGACTCGAGATCCCCGCCGACGCCATCGAGGAGGCCATCGAGATCAACGGTGTGGCCGTCGCGACCAACATCGCCGCCTTCCGCTGGGGCCGGGTGGCCGTCGCGGATCCCGCGGCCTTCGCCGCCGCGACCGAACCGGCCCGCCCGGAGCGCGTTGCCACCGTCGCGCCGGAGCGTCTGTTCGCCGGCACCACCTTCACGGGTGAGGTCGAGCGGCTCGTGCGGATCCGCGCCGCGTCGCTGATCGACTTCCAGAGCGAAGCCCTCGCCGCCCGCTACATCGCGCAGGTGCAGGCAGCCTGGGAGGCCGAGCGCCGCGTCACGAACCGCACGGACTTCAGCGAGGCCGTCGCCCGCGGACTGTTCAAGTTCACCGCCTACAAGGACGAGTACGAGGTCGCCCGCATGCTCGTCGACCCGGCCTTCCTCGACGAGGTGCAGGGCCAGGTCCCCGGTGGGCGCAAGCTCACCTACCGCCTGCACCCGCCGGCGCTGCGCGCACTCGGCCGTGAGAAGAAGGTCGGCTTCGGACCGAAATCGCATGTCGCGCTGAAGGCTCTGGCCAAGGCGAAGCGTCTGCGCGGCACGAAGCTCGATCCCTTCGGCTACGCCCACGTCCGCCGCGTCGAGCGTGCTCTGNCCGCCACGATCCAGCGGCTCGCCGCCGATCTGGACGTCGACTCCTACGACCGCGCCGCCGAGATCGCGGCCCTGCCCGACATGGTGCGCGGCTACGAGGACGTCAAGCTCCGCTCCGTCGAGCAGTACCGGGCCCGCCTCGCCGAGCTCGGCATCGACACCGACTTCTGAAGCACGAACACCCTCTGCTGCAAAGGAACCCACCGATGACCACCTCTGCCCTCGACCTCCCCGAGTTCACCACGTCCGACGGCGTGTTCGGCCGCTCGGCCCGCCTGACCGACCGTCCGCACGAGCAGGTCGTCTTCCATCACGACGCGGCCACCGGCTTGCGCGCCATCGTCGCGATCCACTCCACCGCACTCGGACCCGCCCTCGGCGGCACCCGCTTCTACCCCTACGCGGACGAGATGTCGGCACTCGAGGACGTGCTGCGACTGTCGTGGGGCATGACCTACAAGGCCGCGGTGTCCGGTGTGAACCTCGGTGGCGGCAAGGCCGTCATCATCGGTGATCCGAAGATGGACAAGAACGACGAACTGCTCGCCGCCTACGGACGATTCGTCGAGTCACTCGGTGGTCGCTACATCACCGCCGCCGACGTGGGAACCCGCGCGGAGGACCTCGACGTGGTGGGCCGGCACACCGCCCACGCCGTGGGGCGCACCGTCGCCGCCGGCGGATCCGGCGACAGCTCGCCGCTGACCGCGCTCGGTGTCTTCCAGGCCATGCGTGCCGGCGCTCGGACGGTCTGGGGCGAAACGACTCTCGCGGGTCGCAGGGTCGGTGTCGAGGGTCTCGGCAAGGTCGGCTACGAACTCGTGAAGCTGCTCGTCGCCGACGGTGCCGAGGTGATCGTCTCCGACGTGAACCCCGCCGCGGTCGCCCGCGTGGTCGACGAGTTCCCGGCGCAGGTCACCGACAACGTCGTCGCCTCGTCCGCCGACGTCTACGCCCCGTGCGCTCTCGGCGGCACGCTGACCTCGACCACCGCTGCCCACCTCGACGCACGTCTCGTGTGCGGTGCGGCCAACAACCAGCTCGCGCAGCCCGAGGTGGAGGGCCTGCTGGGCAAGCGCGGAATCGTCTGGGTACCCGACTATGTCGCGAACGCGGGCGGACTGATCCAGGTCGCCGGCGAGGTCGACGGATCCGCCGCCGACGTCGTCCGCACACGAGTGGAGTCGATCTTCGAGCGCACCGCCGAGATCTTCGACGTCTCCAGCACTCTCGGCGTCACGCCGGGCGCAGCGGCCAACCGGATCGCCGAGCGCCGCATCGATACTGCCTGATCCGCACAGGGGAACTGATCCGCACAGGGGAACTGATCCGCACAGGGGAACAAGGGGAGGCGCCGCGAGGTGCCTCCCCTTCTCGTGTCTTCAGGAGTTTCCGGCCGACGAGGAACGCCCGTGCCCCGCATTGCGGGTGATGTGCTCGACGAGTGGCTGCGTCCGGTACTCGATCGGCGTGGTGAGCGCGAGCGTCGTGGTGGTGTGCGCGACGCCCTCGATGGCGTGGAGCCGTTCGAGGACCAACAGGAGGTCCTCCTGGGACTGCGCCGCCATCCGGATCAGGAGATCCTCCCGGCCCGTTGTCGCGTGGACTTCCAATACCTCTGGGAATCGGCCTAATTGGGCGATCACATGCCCCATCTGTGCCTGGACGAGCTCGGCGCCGATGAACGCCTGCAGCGGCACACCCAGCTTCGGCAGGTCGACGACCGGTCGGTATCCGGTGACGGCACCGGACTCCTCGAGTTTTCTGAGGCGCGACTGCACGGTGTTGCGGGCGATGCCGAGCTTCGCCGACAGGTCGACGATTCCTGCCCGGGGGTTGTGCGTGAGCTCTCCGAGGAGAGCTGCGTCGAGCCGGTCGAGACTGAACACGATGACACCCTTTCCGTTGTGATGCGCGTCACCACTCGAGCATAATGCTCAGCCGAACAGAAAGATATTGACACTTCACGAGCCAGTGCCATGATTGCTACATCAAATGCTCACGCAAACACTGCTTGCTGCAACGTAATGCGCGCGAAGTGAGCGACATGCCTACCCCTCGCCCGGACCGGGCGTGGCGGGCGCCGCAATCACCCCGAGGAGCACACAATGCCCGGAGTCGGCATCTGGCGGACCAAATCCGTCGAACAGTCGATCGCGGATACCGATGAACCCGGTTCGCGGCTACGACGAGAACTGACCGCCAAGGATCTGACCGTGTTCGGCGTCGCCGTCGTGGTCGGAGCCGGAATCTTCACCCTCACCGCCCGCACCGCCGGCAATCTCGCCGGACCGTCCATCTCGCTGGCGTTCGTCCTCGCCGCGATCGCGTGCGGTCTCGCCGCACTGTGTTACGCGGAGTTCGCCTCTGCGGTACCGGTCGCCGGCAGCGCCTACACCTTCTCCTACGCCACCTTCGGTGAGTTCGTCGCCTGGATCATCGGATGGGACCTGATCCTCGAGTTCGCCCTCGCCTCCGCGGTCGTCGCCAAGGGATGGTCGATGTATCTCGGGGGCATGTTCGGCGGGAACGCGTCGATCGACCTCGGACCGATCACGGTCGACTGGGGGTCGCTGCTCATCGTCGGCGCCATCACGATCATCCTCGCGATCGGCACCAAGGTCTCGTCGCGGGTCTCCGCCGTCGTCACCGCCATCAAGGTCGCGGTGGTCCTGCTCGTCATCGTCGTCGGCATCTTCTACATCGACAAGTCCAACTACTCGCCGTACGTCCCGCAGGCCGAAGAGGCGGAGAGCGCCGCATCCGGTCTGCATCAGTCGCTGTTCTCGGCGCTCACCGGCGCGGGCGGCAGCACCTACGGCTGGTACGGCCTCCTCGCCGCAGCGAGCCTGGTCTTCTTCGCCTTCATCGGCTTCGACGTCGTCGCCACCACCGCCGAGGAGACCAAGAACCCCCAGAAGGCCCTGCCCCGCGGCATCTTCGGTTCGCTGGCGATCGTCACCGTCCTCTACGTCGGCGTCACGCTCGTGCTCACCGGCATGGTGAAGTACACCGACCTGCGCACCGGCAGCGAGCTGGTCGGTGACGGCAGTGCCACGCTGGCCACGGCCTTCGAGGCACACGGCATCACCTGGGCGCAGATGGCCATCAATATCGGTGGCCTCGCCGGCCTCACCACCGTCGTGATGGTGATGATGCTCGGCCAGACCCGCGTGCTGTTCGCGATGTCCCGCGACGGACTCGTCACCCGCAAGCTCGCCGTCACGAACCACAAGGGTGTGCCCGTGCGCATCACCCTGATGGTCGGTGGTGTCGTGGCCGTCCTCGCCGCGGTGTTCCCGATGGGTGTGCTCGAGGAGATGGTCAACATCGGCACGCTGTTCGCCTTCGTCCTGGTCTGCGTCGGCGTGATGGTGCTCCGCCGTACCCGCCCCGACCTGCCCCGTGGATTCCGGGTGCCGCTCGTGCCGCTGGTCCCGATCCTCGCGGTCCTCGCCTGCGGCTGGCTCATGCTCAACCTCTCGGTCGAGACGTGGATCCGCTTCACCGTCTGGATGGTCCTGGGAGTGGCGATCTACTTCGTCTACGGTCGCCGCAAGTCGGTGCTCGGACAACGCCTGAAGCTCGAGGCCGCGCAGCAGGAAGCCGCGAAGCACGAAGCGAGGGAACCTGAACCGGTATAGATCCGTCGTCCACGAGCCCGCCCGCACCGAATCGGTGTGGGCGGGGCTCGTGTGTTCCGGCGGTTCCGGGTACCCGACCGGAAGGAAAGCGGACACCGTCCGATCGTGACGCCGGAAGAGGAGGAGATGGCGCCGCAGTGCGCCCACTGTCACTGCCGCATCCTCGGGCACGGCGTGGAGTCGGCGGATGCCGTCTTCTGCTGCGCGCATTGTGCTCGTCAGGCCGGGCACGCCGAGCTGGCGGATCGTGCCTGACGGAAGAGTGCGAAGCGCGCGAAAGCGGCAGAACGGACTCTGCGAGTTGATCTTTCGGTGAACTGGAGAAAGACCTATGCACGCGAGTGAGCAGATTGCTCTATGCTGTGAACAGCGCCGCAGAGACGAAGGTCACAAGGGTTACCCGGCGTTTCGTCCGAACGGAGGACGAATCGGACATCGGGACCTGATTACCATCGATCTGCCCCTGTCGTCGGGGAGGCCGACAGGGAAGGGCCCCCGCCAGCGATTCGAGGGGAGGAGCCGGCGGGGGCCTCGCGCTGTATCTCCTGTGTCGGGGAGGACTCTAGGGAGACACGGCCACCTACGCCGTGGCCGCTTTGGAGCTTAGGTGACAGCTGGGCACTCGTCCAGAGTCGATACTGAAACGAGACCTGAGAATTTTCTCGGGGTCGAACCGAGACGTTCATCCTGCTTTGCGGCGGATGGGGCCCGTTTCGACGTCGCTTTCCGCCGGAAAGACGGGGGTCGGCATGGCTCTGGACAGGTCGGGATGCCTGCGGTACGACGCCGGTCGCTGCGAACGCCGCCGCCGCCGACGGTTCCGCGTCGTCCAGAAACCCCAGGCTGCGATGCACACGCCCACTCCCGAGAGCAGGTCGGCCTCGGTCAGTCCGTGATTCGGCGTCACCGAGTACAGCACACGACCCTCGAGAGGTCCGTTCATCAGCACCCAGAGCCCGGAGGCCACGAACGCGGCCGAGCTCGACAGCAGGTGGGGGCGCGAGAGGCACCACGTCGACGCGGCGAACAACGAACACATCGCGACGAGCGAGTAGAACACGGCGTTCTGCACGGTCGACTCCTCTCGCTCCTGCCGGATATCGATCAACTGTACTGGCGGAGGAGCCGGACCTACCGAGTCGCAAGTCGTGACCCTCGCAACAGGAGCATCAGCTCAGGCGTTGCAGGGTGACGGTCGTCAGAGCAAGCACCTGATCGTCGGCTCCGGCGTCCGGAGGTTCACAACACACGGGTGAGGCTCACAACCCTGATGGTCGACCATGGGCGTTGTGAGCCTATTCGGGTCTCGGTATCTCCGCGAACGAGTCACGCTGCTGAACCATCCACACCGGAGCGATGAAGATGCCTTCCGCTTCCACGCAGATCCCCTCCGAGTCGGCGATGTGCCCCACGACGAACGCCTTACGTCCCTCGACGCGGTCGAGTTTCGCCTCCACGCGCAGAGCGCCGAGGGGAGTGCGCTTGCGGTAGCGGATGGCGAGCGTGCCCGTCATCCCTGGATATCCCGAGATGCGCGCGGCGTCGCCGAGGATCTGGTCGAGCAGCAGTGCGGAGACCCCGCCGTGCACGTGCCCGGCCGGCCCCTCGTAGACGGGACCGAGGTGGATGTCCGTCCACACGCGTCCGTCGTCGTCCTCGTGGATGCCGCCGATCGGGGCGATTGCGTTGCGCAAGCCTATTGCGGCGTTTCCCCAGTTACGGAATCGGCCCGAATCGTTGAACCGGGTGCCGTACGGGCCGTCCTCCCGGTCGCGTTCGAGGATCTCGCGCGCGGCTGCGAGATGTTCCCGCGCCCGCGCGACGTCGTCGGCATCCACACGCGTCTGCAGTGCGAGTTGGATCAGCTCGCGCACGTCTCCGGTGAGCGGACCGTAGGTGGCCCTCTGCTGATCGATTTCCTCGTCGGACAATCCGTCGTTGACGTAGAGCTCGAGGATGGAATCGGTCATCAGGGTTCTCCGGATCGTGAGCGTGGTGAAAGAAAGTAGTCGACCGCGCGCACTGTGGACGAGTCAAGTTCTGCTGCCGCTGTACGGGATCGCCGCAAGATCCGCCAGACGGACCGCTCTGTACGAAAATGTGTGAGCCACCGCATGGGGGGAATCGATGAGAGAACCCCGTCGGCTCAACGAGGGGAGGGGCCGACGGGGTCCGTCCGTGCCGAGTCGAAAAGGGGAGGAGACGCGGCACGGTTTGTTGCGAGGAGCAACAACGTCTCTACGCTATCGACGATTGTGTCACCTGCCAACCTCACCGATGGGTGATCGGCGGGGTGAAATTCGCCCGGTCTGCACCTCTGGCGAGCGGCGTAATACGAGCGTACCGTTCGCTTCTGCGTGCGCGGGTATGCGCCGGACAGGAGTCGGTGGTCGTGGCCGTAACCATCCGCAAGGGCCGTGACAGCATCACCAAGCGAGTGCTGCTGGGAAGGCCGCTGCGAAGCGACACGCTCGGCCACACGCTGTTGCCGAAACGGATAGCCCTGCCGGTCTTCGCGTCCGACGCTCTGTCGTCCGTCGCCTATGCGCCGGAGGAGATCTTCCTCGTGTTGTCGGTGGCGGGCCTGTCCGCCTACGCATTCTCCGGGTGGATCGGTCTCGCGGTCGCCGTCGTCCTCGTCGTAGTGGTCGCGAGCTACCGGCAGAACGTGCATGCCTATCCGTCGGGGGGCGGCGACTACGAGGTGGCGACGAAGAACCTCGGTGCGATCGCCGGCCTGACGGTGGGCAGCGCGCTGATCGTCGACTACGTGCTGACGGTCGCCGTGTCGATCTCGTCGGCCGCCCAGAACATCGGGTCGGCCGTCCCCTTCGTCGAACACCACAAAGTGCTGTTCGCCATCACCGCGATCACACTCCTCACCGCGGTCAATCTGCGCGGACTCCGCGAAGCCGGAACAGCTTTCGCCGTGCCCACCTATGCCTTCATGTTCTGTGTCGGGGTGATGCTCGTCTGGGGCTTCGTGCGTCTCGTCGTGTCCGACGTCCCTCTGCGCGCCGAGTCGTCGCACTACGAACTCGCCGCCGAACAATCCCACCTGGCCGGGCTGGCCTTCGCCTTCCTCCTCGCCCGCGCGTTCTCGTCGGGATGTGCGGCCCTGACGGGAGTGGAGGCCATCAGCAACGGGGTGCCGGCCTTCCGGAAACCGAAATCGCACAACGCTGCCACCACCCTGCTCCTGCTGGGCGCCATCGCGATCACGCTGCTGATGGGCATCATCGTCCTCGCCGAGCGACTGGGGGTCGTCGTCGCCGCAGATCCCGCGACACAATTGAGCGGGGCACCGGCCGACTATCACCAGAAGACACTGATCGCGCAGGTCGCCGAGACGGTCTTCACCGGTTTCCCGCTCGGTTTCTACCTCGTCACCGCCGTGACCGCGTTGATCCTCGTCCTCGCCGCGAATACGGCATTCAACGGGTTCCCGGTTCTCGCGTCGGTACTCGCGCAGGACAAACACCTGCCGACCCAGCTGCGCACCCGGGGCGATCGGCTCGCGTTCAGCAACGGCATCGTCTTCCTGGCTCTCGGAGCGATCGTGCTGGTATGGGCGTTCGACGCCGAGGTCACCCATCTCATCCAGCTCTACATCGTCGGAGTGTTCGTCTCCTTCACGTTGAGCCAGACCGGAATGGTTCGTCACTGGACGCGGCTGTTGGCCACCGAAACCGACTCGCGTCACCGCCGGAGAATGCAGCGTTCGCGCGTCGTCAACGGTGTGGGTCTGGCGATGACGGGGACCGTCCTGATCATCGTGCTCATCACGAAATTCCTCGCCGGCGCGTGGATCGCGATCCTCGCCATGGTGATCGTCTTCGTGACGATGCGGGCCGTCAACCACCACTACCGACGTGTGGCGGCCGAACTCGACGCCGGCAAATGGGACGGTCTGCTGCCCAGCCGCACGTATTCGATCGTGCTCGTGGCCAAGCTGCACCACCCGACACGTCGCGCGCTCGCGTACGCCTCGGCCACCCACCCCGACACCCTCGAAGCGATCACCGTCGACGTCGACGAGGAGGACACCCGCGCTCTCGTGCGCGAATGGGAAGCCAGCGACATCACGATTCCGTTGAAGGTGCTGGAGTCGCCGTACCGGGAGATCACGCGACCGGTACTCGACTACGTCAGGCGGGTGCGCGGCAACTCGCCGCGCGACGTGGTCACCGTCTTCATCCCCGAATACGTCGTGGGGCACTGGTGGGAGAATCTGCTCCACAATCAGAGCGCGCTGCGACTCAAGAGTCGTCTGCTGTTCCAGCCCGGGGTGATGGTGACGAGTGTGCCGTGGCGGTTGCACTCTTCGGATTCGAGTTAGACGAGCGCGGAGTCCGGTTCTCGATCAGGCTCGCGATGTCTGCACCGGCTCGCAGCAACATTTCGGACTGCACTGCGATGGTGTGCAGGCGCTCGTGGAGTGCGTCCCTAGCAGTATCGGTGTCATTGTCGGTTCCGATCGCTGCCATCACCGCCCGGACCGCCGGGATGCGGTAGCCACCCGCGCGTAGTGCGGCAACGATCCGCGCATCCCGCGCCGCGGCGGGGGAGTAGCTCCGCGCAGCGTTACGGTCGATCCGTTCGGGCGCGACCAATCCCTCCTTCTCCCAGAACCTCAGGGTGGACGATCGCACTCCGATGGCGTTCGCCAGCTCGGTGATGCTCATGGCGTCGCCGGGTAGTGGAGGCGCGTCGTGGGCGGCCTCGTCGACGATGGTGTCGAGTGCGCGGAGCGCGGTGAGACTCTCGGCGCGTGCCCGCGCGAGCCCACTGTGGAGTTCGACGACACGGGCGAGTGCCTCGTCGTAGGGGAGGACCTGCACATCGTGCATGACCCTGCGCGCCTCGACGGGACCCACCGCGACAGCCAGTGCGCGGTACGCGCGCAGGGCCGTGACGTGTTCGGGACCGAATCTGCGATAGCTGTTGGGCATTCGTACGGCGGAAGGAATCACTCCGAGGCGTTCGAGATCGCGCACCTGCTGCACGGAGTATCCGGTGGCTGCGGCCAGGCGCCCCGTCGTCATCGTGTGCTCCACTGCTCGAACCCTCCATAAGCACTTCAAGGTGACACTCGAAGTATGACCATGGAACAGATCCTCGCGCAGATCAGAAGCTTCAGCGGTGTCCTCGAGCTCGCACCACAGGATGGGAGTGGGCTCCCCGAGATTTCGTGGGGCGACCATTTCTTCTACTACGCCCCGGACGGCGAGATCCCGCACAAGCGGCAGCCCTACGCGACGATCGTGACGAAGAACTATCCGAACGATGGGGATTCACGCCTCGACGAGCCGGGCCGATGGCGCATGAACGTGCATGCGGGGACGCAGCTGTTCACCGAGTTGCTCGGCTACCCACCCCGGTCCGTCGACCCCTCGACGATCGACTTCGCCGAGGCCGACGTCTTCATCCCTCATCCGCTCTACGGCTCACTGGGATGGGTCGCGGTCGTCGAACCCGGCGAGCGGACCACGCCGCGTCTGCTCGAAGTGCTGCGCGACGCCCACCTGGCCGATCGGCGCCGACTCGAATGCAGGAGCGCGCTACGCGACACGGAGTGATCGTGCGAAAAAGCTTCTGCTGTCACCTATCCCTGTTGTGAGCACTCTCGAAGAACGACATCACGGTGACGACTCCGATGCCGACGTACCCGCTCTTCGGGATGTAGACGAAGACGCGGCCACGGCGCGCGGCACCATCGCTCCGACCACGGGTTCGTCTAGGTCGCGCACCGAATACCAGGGCTGGGTGTAGCCCATGAACTCGACGATCGGACGGATTACACGCGGCTCGGTTGGAGCACGTCGCGGAGCACGGCGGCGAAAGCTTCAGGATCGCCGGGCATACCCTCTGAGGCACCCATGAAGCCACCGTGATCGCCGGGGAACAGCGTCGGAGTTGTGCCGAGCCGGTCGGCGAGCGCTGCCGCGGCGCGGCCGCACAGCTGGCGTACCGACTCGCGACCACCTGCGACGACGATGCGCGTGGACGCGTTCGCGAGAGCGTCGAGATCGGGGTGGTAGCCCGTGCACGACATCCAGTTCTGGTCCAGCAGCACGTCGTCGCGGGTCCCGTCGTCCTCGCTGGGCAGTCCGAAGTCGGACGGGCTCGGAGCGGGCCGGTCGAGATAGTCGGAGGTCAGTTCACCTTCGTAGCCGACCAGGGCGATGAACTTCGCCATGGCCGGTCCGAGGCCGCTGCGCTGATAGGTGTCGCGGATGTCGTCGCGCACCGCCTCGGCCCCGATGCGATCGGGCAGCAGCTCGACGATCGGCGGTTCGTGCGCGACCAGCGTGCGCACCTGCTCGGGATGGCGCGAGACGAGTTCGAGCGCGTTGACCGCGCCGCCGCTGCTGGCGAAGACGTCGACGGGACCGAGATCGAGTTCGACGAGGATCCGGTGCAGGTCGTCGGCGTGCAGAGCGGGAGTGGACTGCATCGACGTGTCGGTGCGCGTGCCACGACCCGTGCCGCGCGGGTCGTAGGTGATCACCGTCCGGTCGTCGAAGAAGGAGGCGAGGCTCGTGAAGCCGCTCGCGTCCATCGGGGATCCGGCGAGCAGCAGCGAGGTGGCGTCGCCGGGGACGGTGCGGACGTCGTAGACGAGAGTCGCGCCAGGGACGTCGATCGAGTGGGTGACGAATTCGGGCATGTCGGCTCCTTCTGGGGTCGGTGACCATACCGACCCGCGCCGCCCGAGAAATTCATCGCACATACGACCGCGTCCGCACCCATGACGGATGCGGACGCGGTGTGCGCTGGCTCAGTGGGCGATGCCCGGTTTCGCAGGCAGTCCGCCGAGGAGCGCAAGAGATCCGAAGTGCATATATGTTCCTCCTGTCGTTCGGTTATCCGGACTGCGTCCGCACCGGGACGCTGACCGAGGAGTACCCGCCGCCTCGGTGCGAAACACTGCCGCGGACCGAAAATTCACTTCGTTATGCTTTCGTGCCCTCGGGGGGTTTTCGCGCGGTCGGACCCGGCCGGGTCTGCGACTCGCTCGGCCGCAGCGGACCGTGGCCGTGGGCGCATTGCACGACCGCTTCGACCGAAGCGCCACAGTCGCGGTGTTCGATGAGCAGTGACGGGCCGTCGGGATCTGCACAGTATTTGTCCCCCCACTGGAGCAGGGCGATGACCGGAACTACCGAGGCTCGTCCGACGATCGAGGACTACGGGCAGAAGCCGCCGAGCCGATTCGTCGAGGCGAGCGGCTTCGTCGTCGAGGAAGCCACTTCCTGCGTTCGACGACGGGATGCCGCGCGTCGGTCACGGCAGAACCGTTGCAGCAGGGGAGGACTCAGCAACTGTGGCTGGTGATCATCACCGACACCACGACCGGCAAGGTCCTCGCTCGCGGTCAGCTGCGACTGCAGAACGTTCCGTTGCCGGAGTAGTTGTTTACGCGCATCGGTGTCGGGAACCGGAGATGGCGCAGCGCGAGAAGGACGAACTCGAGAAGAAGATGTCCGAAAAGTGTGACGAGGAAACAGTTTTCCGGACTCCGGAAGTGGATCCGTCCGAATGGACCGAACCGCGCCCGCACGCAGGGGGTGGTGCGGGCGCGGAGTCGATCGGTCCGGCTGTCAGAGAATGATGCCGAGAGCGGCGAGCAGTCCACCGAGGGTCAGTGCGAGAGATCCGAGCAGCATAGGAATACCTCCATGTCGTTGTGGATGGGCACGCCCGCGAACGGGCGCGGGAAGTGAATGGATCCGCAAGATCAATTCACTTCCGTCCCATACTTCGCGAAGGCCTCAAAGCCTGTTACCTGCCGTCACTAGTTGTTATATTTCTGTGATAAAAGTGTCCGATTAGACCGAAATGCCCTTTGATCATGGGCGTTTCAGGACTTGGGATTCACGGCGTTCTGGGACTTTCCGCGTTCGATCACCGCAGCCCGTCGCTCGGCGACCCGCGACGGCGAGAACTCCCGCATCCACTCTTCCGAGGTCTGCTGCTCCACCCGTAGGGCCGGTTCGACGACATGCTCCTCGGCCCGGCGGTACGACGCGAGCAACGCCCGCATACCGGATTGGTCGTTGCCGGCGATCGTCCGCGCGACCTCCACGGCCGTGCCGAGCAGTTCGTCATGCGCGACGACCTGCGTCACCAGACCCGCACGCAGCGCCTCCTCGGCACCCACGAAGTTGCCGGACAGGCTCATGCGACGCGCGAAGCCCGGACCCACCGCCGCGGGCAGGCGCTGGGTGAGTCCCCAACCCGGCAGGACGCCGACTCGCGCGTGGGTGTCGGGGAAGCGGGCGCGCTCGGACGCGATGAGGAAGTCGCACGCGAGTGCCATTTCGAGACCACCGGTGATGGCGGCGCCGTTCACCGCGCCGAGCTCAGCGCATTCCGCGCCTCCGGGCGGTTGAAGGTGAGAATGCGGACGGAATCGCGCTGCTCGACGAGCAGGATTTCTTCGGAAGTCATGGGCCCGACAGTATCCGTAACTTCGGTGGATCCGACCTCGCTCAGCGGGGCTGAATCCACTGAACTTGTGCCTGCGTACGTTCCCCGATCCAGGAGCGCATCGAGTCGACGCTCTCCTGCAGCGCCTCGGCAGTGAGGCCGTCGGAGGTCGGCACCGACGCCGCCACCGCGTCGAGCACCTCGAGTGCCAGACCGTTGCCGTAGATCTGTTCGGACAGCTCCTGATACACCCGGTGGTAGATCTCCGTGAAGGCGTCGGAGTCGAGGAAACGGGTCTTCAAGGTATTGCCGCCGCCTGGTCCGCGACTCTCGCCTCCAGGCATTCCAGGTGGCATGGCCTGAGGCATCCCCTCCGGTGGCGCGGCGCCCACCATGCCCTGCGGGCGACCGCCCTGTCCCATGCCGCCCATCATGGAGATGGAGTCGTCCGGGCCGGCGGAAGTATCACCCTGCATGGCCATGTTCAGATCCCACGAGACCACCGAGAGCTTCTTCGTGTCGAGGTCGTACCAGAGGTAGTAGTTCTGACCGGGTCCGGCCATGTCGTCGAAGTTGACGAGCAGGTTCTGTGTGGCGACGTACCGAGCGAAGGACTCGACGTCGACCCAGTCGGCGAGGTGCGCGTCGAACTCTGCGTCGTCGGCCGAGTCCATCCACTTCAGGAAGCTGATGATGGGTTGCAGCGTCCCGGAGTCGGCGGCATTGATCTCCTCGAACTGGTCGGCGTAGTCCGACTGGTCGTCGCCGACGTACTCGAACCGCGACGACGCATCGGCCTTGTAGAGATAGCCGGGGGAGTCGAACAGCGAGTTGGCGTACTGCTCATCGGGATGCTCGAGCACCAGTCGTGTCGCGGTGGCGCTGTCGTTGACCGAGTACACCGTGTACGCGTACCGCTGGGTCGGTTGATCGGTCTCGGCGGTGAGCGACAACGCCATCGCCTCGTTGATCACCGGCGAGCCGGGCCGCACCGACAGTTCTGTCATGCCCTGATACGCGCGACCGTCGACGTACTCGTCGAAACGGATCAGCAAGGGCAACGAGGTCGGATCCTCCGGATCCACCTGAACCGTGCCCTCCATCCCGGGCGGGCCTTGCGCCTGATCGAAACCCTCGCCCTGCAGGCCGCGCAGCGTCGAGTTGCCCTTCAGGCGCACACCCACGTCGTCGATGCGGGTGCCGTCGATGACCACATCGGCGACCACCCACTCCTTGTCGCCGTCCTTCTCGTATGCGGAGATCATGTCGTCGTACTCGGCGTCGCCGACCTCGAGCGACAACTCGTGTGTGACGGAGGTGTCGAACAGATCGACTGTGCCGGAGACGTTCTCGGTGATCTCCGAGGAGATGATCGTCGGGTCGCCTGTGATGTAGGGCCGCACGCGTGTCGCTCCGAAGGCCGTGGCCACGATCGCGACGAACGCGATGAACGCCACCGGCAGTTTCCAGTGCCGCCGCAGCGAGGTCGGTATCCGGTGCCGCAGACGGCGCCGCGGGGTGGGTGCAGTCATCACAGGTCGGTCTGGTCGTATCCGGTCAAGACGCTCACCCGCTGGCCGGCATTGACGGCGCTCAGTGCCGCGATCAGGTCGTTCGAGCTCGTGCCCTTCTTCAGCTGCGCCGTGTAGTACAGCTCCACCAGAGCGCCGGCGCGGACGGATTCGGTGGACACCAACTCGTATTCACTGCAGTGCTTGATGAGAATGTCCTCGACGGTGCTGGTGTAGGCAGGCTCCGGCGGCACCTGCACCTTGACCACCTGACGCTGCACGTCGAGCGTGAACCAGTTGAACTTGTTCATGATCAGCAGTACGAGGCAGATCGCGACGGTCGCTGCGATGGCGAGCACGTAGAAGCGGGTACCGGTGGTCATGCCGATGGCCATCACCAGGAAGATGAACCCGACATCGCGAGTTTCTTTGATGGCGTTGCGGAATCGCACCACCGAGAGCGCGCCGACGAGAGCGAACGCCCGGGCGATGTTCGATCCGACCACCAGCATGATGAGCGCGATGACCATACCGACCAGCACCAGCGTCTGCACGTAGGACTGGCTGTAGGAGACGTTCTTGTGCGTGTAGCGGTAGACCCACGCAATGACGCTCGACAGCACGAACGACAACGCCAGCGACACCACGATGTCGAAGGTCGTGAACGTGCCACTGAGATCTTGGAAATCGAAGTTCATATCCGTCCTTGTTTCGGAGAAGGGAAGGTCAGCGAGCCGGAATCGGTTCGGTGGACAGAAGATCGGTGGGTACCCGCGCGTCGGAGCCGTCCGGCGACACCAGTTCCGGTGCACCGAAACGGGACCGGGGTGCGAGCCCGAACGCCTCGACCGACTGGCAGTACTTCGACACCCGGATCACCGACATGTCCAGCCGGGCCGTCAAATCGGTCGCCCAGTAGGGCACCCGCTCGTTGGCCTTGAGCTCTACGACGGCCAGCTTCGGCGGGATGATGAAGCGGTTCTCTGCGCCGGACGCGAAGTGGAAGTCGCGGTCGCGGCCGTGCACCTTGTGGTCGATCGTCACGCGCAGGCCGAGGTCGGCGTCGCGTCCGACGAACGCCTCGCGCAGATAGCCGGTGGTCACGATCGGTCGCAGATCCAGATTCCCCACGAGACCGGAGACCTCGTCGACGAACGGCCGCTGCGAGTCGTCGCACTCGATGTCCTCGCGTCCGTTCAGCCATCGCAGGGCGACGCCGTACGGGAGGGCAGTGCGACGCTTCTGGGTCACCCGGTTGACGCGCTGCTTGATCTCGACCTGCACGGGAGAGTCGTCGGTGCATGCGGCCGGGTCGCCGTACAGCCGCATGCGTACCTTGCGGCGGAACTTCAAGCCTTCGATCTTCTCCCAGTAGAACCGCAGATCCGGGGTGTCGTAGTACAGCGACGTCACCGGATAGCCCCCGTGTGGGGAGTACGGATCGGTGTCCATCCGGGCGGCGAGCTCGCGCCGTAGTTCGGGCACCTTCATCTCGTCGACGAAATACTTGATCTCGTACCGGTTGAACGCGTGCAGTCTGCTCGCGGTCTGCTGATAGCCGTTGTTCACCCCCACATCACACACTCGTGATCTCGAGGTTCCGTGGAGTTCTCCTGGCAACTTCCTGACAATCGGAAAGCTCACAGGAACCTGCCAGGAAATCTCGAGCGCGGTGCCAGCCCTACCCGCGACAATCGAAGTCGTGACCGACCGGATTCCCGAAGCGCGCGTGCTCGTCGTCGACGACGAGCCGAGCATCGTCGAACTGCTGTCCGTGAGCCTGAAGTTCCAGGGCTTCGAGGTGGAGACCGCGAGCAACGGCGCCGAAGGACTGGACAAGGCGCGACGCTTCCGGCCCGACGCAGTGATCCTCGACGTGATGATGCCCGGGATGGACGGCATGGGCCTGCTGCGCCGCCTGCGCGCCGACGGCATCGACGCGCCCGTGCTGTTCCTGACCGCGAAAGACGCGGTGGAGGACAAGGTCGCGGGCCTGACGCTCGGCGCCGACGACTACGTCACCAAACCGTTCAGCCTCGAAGAGGTCATCGCCCGGCTGCGCACGATCCTGCGCCGCGCCGGCAAGGTGTCCGAGACCGAACGCAGCTCCCGCATCACCTTCGCCGACCTCGAACTCGACGAAGACACCCACGAGGTGTTCAAGGCCGGCAAGCCCGTGTCGCTGTCGCCGACCGAGTTCACGCTGCTGCGGTACTTCATGCTCAACGCCGGGACGGTGCTGAGCAAACCCCGCATCCTCGAGCACGTGTGGAACTACGACTTCGGCGGTGAGGTCGGGGTTGTCGAGTCGTACGTGTCGTATCTGCGACGCAAGGTGGACATCGGCGACGTCCCCCTCATCCACACCGTTCGCGGGGTGGGCTACGTGATGCGGGAACCCCGCACATGAACCGGCTGCGGGCGCTGCCACTCCGTTGGACGCTGGTGGCCGCCCTGGTGCTCCTGGCCGGCATCGGTCTGCTCGCGTCGGGTGTTGCCGTCACCTCGGCTCTGCAGAACTCTCTGCTGTCGCGCGTCGACCGGGACCTCGAGGAGGCCGCACGGACCTGGGCGCGACCCGACAAGCCGCCACCGACGCCACCGCTGGACGCCCCCACCTCCCGGCGACCACCGAGCCCCTTCTACGTGCAGGTCGTCGACGCCGACGGACAAGTGCTGTTCGTCGTCAACGACGAGTCGACCGCACCGGATGTGCCTGAGGATCCGACCGGTAGGCCCGTCACCGTCGGATCCGTGGGCGACGACGGTCCGCACTGGCGGGTGATGAGCACCGAGAACACGTCGGGTGTCGTGACCACCGTCGGGATGAGCCTGGCCGAGGCCGACGAGACGGTGGACAGCCTCGTCCTGCTGCAGACGGTGATCGGTGCGGTCGTGCTGGTCGCACTGGCGGTGGGCGGCGGTGTCGTCGTGCGGATGAGCCTGCGTCCCCTCGACGAGGTCGAGCGCACCGCCGCCGCGATCGCTGAAGGCGACCTCAGCGAGCGGGTGCCCGAGGGCGATCCCCGAACCGAGATCGGGCGGTTGTCGGTGACCTTCAACGCCATGCTCGGCAGGATCGAATCAGCCTTCGCAGCAACCGCAGCATCCGAGGAGTCGGCGCGACGCTCGGAGGAGAAGATGCGTCGCTTCGTCGCCGATGCCAGCCACGAACTCCGCACCCCGCTCACCACCATCCGCGGTTTCGCCGAGTTGTACCGGCAGGGCGCGAGTGCCGACACCGTCATGCTCATGGACCGCATCGAACGCGAGGCCCGCCGTATGGGTCTGCTCGTCGAAGACCTGCTGATGCTTGCGCGACTCGACGAACAACGTCCGCTCGACCGTTCCCCGGTGGATCTGCTCGCGGTCGCCGCCGACGCGGTGCACAACGCGCGCGCCGTCGCACCCGAACGGACCATTACCCTCGACATCATCGACGGCCCAGGCACTCCCGAGGTTCTCGGCGACGACGCCCGTCTGCGTCAGGTGTTGAGCAATCTCGTCACAAACGCCCTGACCCACACCCCACCAGACGCCGATGTCACAGTGCGGGTGGGTACCTCGGACTCCGATGCGATCTTGGAAGTCGCCGACACCGGCCCCGGTCTCGATCCCGACGACCGCGAGCGCGTCTTCGAACGCTTCTACCGCGCCGACGCCTCCCGCACCCGCGCGTCGGGTGGGAGCGGTCTGGGTCTGTCCATCGTCGCCGCGCTGGTCGCGGCGCACGGCGGGAAGGTGGAGGTGGAGTCCGAGAAAGGTGTCGGCTCTACCTTCCGTGTACGCATCCCCCGCCTACTTCCACGCCACTTCTCGATGAGGCGTGCTCAGTAGAGATCGTCGAGCTTGTCGAGATCGACGCCCTTCGTCTCGCGACTGGTGGCCACGGCGATCACGGTGATCGACATGGTGATCACCAGATAGACGATGACTGCGGTGGCACTGAAGCGGTCGACCAGCCACACCGCGATGAACGGGGCAGGAGCCCCGGCGATGATCGACGAGCCCTGGAACACCAGCGACGAACCGGCGAAGCGGTACCTGGTGGGGAAGAGTTCCGTGATCCATGCGGCTTCCGGGCCGGCGAGCATGCCGTGCAGCAGCGCGCCGACGCACACACCCACACCGAGCGCGGTCATGTTCTCGGTGTGCACCAGGGAGAAGAAGATCGGCGCCCAGATGACGAGCGAGACGGCCGGGACGAGCATGGCGATCTTGCGTCCCACCCGGTCGGACCACCATCCGCCGCCGATCATTCCGAGGAACTGGCAGACCGATGCGAAGGCGACGGTGGTGACGATCGCGCCGCGGGTGTAGTCGAAATAGGTCGTGGCGTACGCGATGACGAAGATCGTGTAGACGTAGAACGCGATGTTCTCGCCCAGGCGCATGCCGAGGCCGTGGAGCAGCGGGCGCGGCTTACGCAGAGCCTCGATGATGCTGGACGATTCCTTGCGGGCAGCCTTGTTCTCGGCGGACTCGGCCTTCTCCTGCGCGGCCCGGTAGACCGGCGATTCCTCGACGCCCCGACGGATCAGGAAGCCGATGACGAGCAACGGCACGGCGAGGAGGAAGGCGACGCGCCAGCCCCAGTTGTCGAATGCGTCCCCGGGGAAGACGACCGCGAGTATGCCGACCGTGACGGTGGCCAGGACGGTACCGGCCGGAGCTCCGGACTGCGGCCATGCCGCCCAGAATCCCCGGCGCTTGGGTTCGCCGTATTCGCTGACCAGGATCACTGCGGCGCCGAACTCGCCACCGAGGGCGAAGCCCTGGATCATGCGCAGGACGACCAGGGCGACGGTGGCCCAGATGCCGATCTGGCCGTAGGTGGGGAGCAGTCCGATCGCGGCGGTCGCGCCTCCCAGCATGAGGAACGTTGCAACCAGAATGGGTTTGCGTCCGAACTTGTCACCGAGATGACCGAAGACGATGCCGCCGAGAGGACGGGCGACGAACCCGAGCCCCTGTGTCGCGAGGGCCATCAACAAGGAGGCGACCGGGTTGCCGCTGGGGAAGAACAGAGGGCCGAGGACGGTCGCGGCGAGGATGCCGTAGATCGCGAAGTCGTACCACTCGAGGACGGCGCCGGCCATGCTGCCGGCCAGAACCCGTTTGAACGGCGTTCTGGTGGTCGGTGTGCCGGAGTCCGGTGGGACGGACGGCGTACCCGACTGCTCGATGGTGGTCATGTCGTGCCTTTCGGATCAGTTTCGAGGGTTGCTGTGTCACAGCTGGAGGGTCAGCTTGTCGCCGCATGCGCGGGAGCAGCAGGTCATCATGGTTTTTCCGGCTGCGCGCTCGGCCTTGGTGAGGACCAGGTCGCGGTGGTCGACCTCGCCGTCGAGGACAGGTACCTCGCATGCGCCGCAGATGCCTTCCTCACAATCGCTCTGCGCGTCGATGTTGGCGGCTCGAAGTGCCTGGAGCACTGTCTGATCGGCAGCGACCGGGACGGTGATGCCGGAATCCTTCAGCACCACCTCGAAGCCGTGCTCCTTGGAGGGATCGAGTTCTTCGAGCGTGGAGGAGAAGTGTTCGACGTGCAGGGTGTCGTCGGGCCAATGTGCGGTGGCCTCGCCGAGTGCGGAGAGCAGACGCTCGGGACCGCACGAGTACACCTGCGTGCCCTCTTCCGGGTCGGCGAAGAGAGCGGGAAGGTCCATGCGGGTACCTTCGTCGCCGGGATAGACCCGGACCCGATCTCCGTGGTCGCGGGCGAGACGGTCGAGAAATGCCATGGAGGTGCGTGAGCGGCCGGCGTAATGGATCTCGTAGTCGCCTCCGGCGGCCTTGACCTGATCGGCCATCGCGATCACCGGGGTGATGCCGATGCCGCCGGCGACGAAGACATACCGTTTCGCGTCGGGGTCGAGCTTGAAGTGGTTGCGGGGACCCCGTACCCGGAGCGTGTCGCCGACGGACAGTTCGGTGTGGATCCACCGGGATCCACCCCGGCTCTCTGTGTCGTGGAGGACGGCCACCTGAAAGGTGTTGCGGTCGTTAGGATCACCGCACAGTGAGTACTGGCGGGAGACGGTGCCGCAGTCGATGTCGATGTGCGACCCGGCGGACCATTTCGGAAGCGGTCGTCCGGAGGTATCCCGCAGGGTGATCAGGAGGATGTCGTCGGCGACGCGTTCGAGCCCGGAGACGGCCATCGTGCGAGCGATCGTGTTCTTCGACGGTTCGCCCATCTTGACCGGCTGCTGACGGGACAGCACCGTCGGATCGGTCCTCTCGGGGTTACGCGACGGATCCCAGCGAACCCACACGTGATCGGGTCCGCGGAACGAGGTGTTGGGCAGGTAGGTGAATTCCTGATCCGGGACCAGTTCCATGTGGGGCAGGCGACGGGTCAGTTCTTCCAGAAAGATCTGGATCTCCATGCGCGCGAGATTCTTTCCCATGCACTGGTGGCTGCCGTACCCGAAGGTGAGATGGTCGCTGGCGTTGTCGCGCCGGATGTCGAAGTCGTCGGCCTGGTCGAAGTGGCGTTCGTCGTGGTTCGCGGACGAGTTGACGATCAGCAGTTTCGCCCCGGCAGGAATGGCGACACCGTTGATCGTGGTGTCCGCGGTGACGAGACGCCGCCACGCCGCTACCGATCCGGAATGACGCAGGCATTCTTCGACCGCGTTGGGGATCAGGCTCGGATCGGCGCAGATCTCTTCCCACACGTCGCGATGTTCGAGCAACAGCCGCAAGGCGTTCGCAGAGGCGTTGGCGGTCGTCTCGTGCGCGGCGACGATGCCGGCCATCATCATCGAGTGCAGGTAGGAGTCGGTGACGACGTCCGGCTGTTCCTGCTGAACGCGGATTCCGAAAGGCATCCAGCCGTGCCCGTCGGGATCCTTGCGCATCTTGTCGAGAACGGTGCCGGCGAACTGCCAGAACTTACCGACGGCATCGGCAACGGCGACCTGCTGCTCGGGAGCCGGTCGTCCCCACGTGTTGACGGTGTGTGCGATCGAGTACTCGCGCAGGGTGTCCATGTCCTCCTCGGGCACGCCGAGGAAGTGCAGGGCGACGGTGAGCGGGACTTCCCACAGCATCTCGTCGACGAGGTCGACGTGCCCGGCATCGATGAAACGATCGACGTATTCGCGGGTCAGTCGGCGCACCATCGGCTCGTGGTGGGCGAGCGCGGCGGGAGTGAACGGTTCCATCAGCGCGCGGCGTCGCGGCATGTGCGCCGGTTCGTCCTCGTTGACGAGGGTGCGGTTCATGGCATAGCCGTATCGGGCCAGAACAGCGTTCGCTTCGTCGGAGGTCGGGGTGATCTTCTCGAGGGCGATCGAGGGGGAGAACAGTTCGTTGTCGCGGAAAACGGCTTTGACGTCTTCGTAGCGAGTGACGACCCAGTAGCCGAGTTCGGGACTGTAGAAGACCGGTTCTTCGTCACGCGACCAACGCAGAGATGCGGCGGGGTCCACCTGGTACGGCCCGGTGAAGGGATCGAACGATGCGGCGCGCGGGGAGACGGGGCAGCCGGTAGGGGAGGTGAAGGCGGTGTGGTCGATGGGGCAGCGGCTCTCCGCGGCGGGTTGCGGGGTGTCGAGGACGGTGCCGATCGACTGACTCGTCATGATGCTCTCCATCTGCGAACTGCGAATTTACTTTTATCGAACATATGTGTTCGTTGAACGCACATTCAGACGGTAACGGTGGTCACACTCGGCGTCAATGCCGGGGTTGGATCTCTGTGCTGAGGGCAAGAAAAGGACGCCCTCAGCGGGCGTCCTCGAGCGCGGCTGTACTGGTCAGGTATCGAGCAGGCTGTTGATCCGTGCGGCGGTCGCCACAACGGCGGTTGCCGCAATGTCGGTATCGAGACCTTCGATCGCGACGACGCCGACGCTCGCCTCGAATCCCATGCCCTCATGGTCGACGGGAGAGCGCACGCCGGCTGCCACGCCGACAGCGCCGTGTTCGAGTTCGCCGGTGGTGATGCTGAAGCCGTCCTCGCGTGCGCGTCGGATCGCGTCGGTGTCGGACTCCGATGCGGGGCGACCGGCAAGGATGGCGATACCGGCCGCGCCCTTGGACACGGGATGTCTGGTGCCGACTCGGTAGCCCACTCGGAGGATGCCCGAATCGGGTTCGGCCACCGCGATCACTACGCACTCGTCGCCCTCGAGGGTCGACAGGAAAGCAGTGGCCGATGTCTGCTGAGCCAGGTCTCGCAGGAGCGGTTGCGTCACCTCGCGCAAGCGGGGACGGAAGCGCGAACCGAGTAGTGCGGCTCCCACTGCCAATCTGATCCGGCCGTCATGCATTCGGGCTACGAGCGAGTGTGCTTCGAGAGTCGCGACGATTCGATAGCCGATGGCCCGAGCGACCTCCAGTTCGGCCGAGAGTTCCGCGATCGAGATTCCCCCTGGTCGCTGCGACACGATGTCCAGCGCGCGTAGACCGCGATCAAGGGTCTGGAGGGTGCTCAACAGGTCTCCTCGGGGCTCTCGCTAGCGATACCGAAGCCTATCCCGACCACATCTCCGGCTATCGGCATGGCGGTCGGGTTGCGCGGGCCGCGTGGTGTCCTCACCACCTGGCAGGGGGCGCTTGATGTTTCGGAAACTCGAAGTAACACTATTCGGCGCCCGGCTCTCGTCGATCTCGGGAAATCGATCGGGTCCCGGGTTGGAAAGAACGTCACATAAACGTGATTATCATCACTTCTCGTATTCCCATCGTTCGGACTACGACCAGGTAGATGCACTCGAAGACCAAGGGATTCAACCGAACACACGACACGATCCCATGACCGGCTACCGAACAGGGTCTGGATTTCCCGGCTGATCTGCGACAAGACTTCGATTCACACGTAACGCTCAGTTATTTCTCAGGGATAGTTCGGGTAACGCTCGCTCGAGTCCGGTTCCAGCGCCGGGGCCGGATTCGTCGGGAAATAGTTTTGTCTCGGGGAGGAGGCACATTCATGGGGAGGACTGCGGGATGACGACGGTCGATGATCGAGGGCTCGACCCGTCCGACGCTCCGCGGCGCGCACCTGACCGTGCGCCCGCGGACGCGTCGCCCGGCACCGGTGTCAACCGGTGGAAGTGGCAGAACGTGTACGTGAAGAGGCTGTGCCTCACGGACGCGATCACCGTGGTCCTCTCCGTGATCCTGGCGCAGACCGTCCGCTTCGGCTACGAGGATCTACTCCGCGCCGGAGGTGGCGGTCAGCTCGATTACACGGTGGTATCTGCCGGCCTCATCGTGGCCTGGCTGGGCGCGCTGAGCGTCTTCCGTACGCGGTCGCGTCGCGTGATCGGTGCCGGCTACGACGAGTATCAGCGGGTCATCTCGGCGACGCTCGCCGTGTTCGGCACCATCGCCATCATCGCGCTCATCACCAACCAGCAGATCGCGCGTGGCTTCCTTGCTATCGCTCTGCCGGTGGGTCTTGCCGGTTTGCTGTTGTCTCGGTGGGTGTGGCGGAAGGTCATCGCGCGCAAGCGTGCTCGCGGTGAGTTCCAGACCTCGGTGCTGGTGGTCGGTGGTGCTCGGGCGGTGCGGCACATGGCTCGCACCTTTGCCCGTCAGGACGGGGAAGGCTATTGCGTCGTCGGCGTGTGCGTGCCGCGTTATTCGGGTGCGCCAGGTGATGTGATCGATGTCGACGGCCGGGAGATCACCGTCTACGGCGACGAACACTCCGTCGTCGAAGCGCTCGAGCTGTCGGGGGCGGACACAGTGGTGGTCACCGCCACCGAAACCCTGGGCAGCGACGGTTTGCACGATCTGGTCTGGCAGCTCGAGCCGCTCGACACCGACCTGGTCGTCGCCACCGGTGTGGTCGATGTGGCCGGCCCGCGCATCGAGATGCGCCCGGTGGCCGGTCTGCCGCTGATCCACGTGGAGAAGCCCAGTTATCACGGGGCGAAGCGGTCGGGGAAGCGGATCTTCGATCTCGTCTTCGCGAGCGCGGTACTGGTGGCGTTGGCTCCGGTGTTCGCGGTCATCGCGCTGCTGATCAAGCTCGAGGACCGGGGTCCGGTCTTCTACAAGGCCGAACGGATCGGTCTCGACGGTGAGCCGTTCGGGATGATCAAGTTCCGGTCGATGGTGACCAATGCCGACACGATGGTCGACACCTTGCTGGCGCAGAACGAGGGCGCCGGCCCGCTGTTCAAGATGAAGGACGACCCGCGGGTCACCCGTATCGGCAAGGTAATGCGGNCGTGCGCGCCAGTGAATCTCCACTGGCGCGCACGACTCATTCTGGAGTTTCAGACTGCGCTGGATACAGCGTGCCGGTAAGTGCTTCCCCGGGCTGCCGAGATCGGCACGACAGAAGCAACGTCGGCCGAGGTTTCCGCCAGCGCGGCAAGGATCTGCTCGGGGCCGGCGCATGTGCTTGCGCACGTGATCCCTCGAGCGCGGAGCTTCTGAAGAGTGAGTGCTTCGGCGGCGGTGCAGTAGCCGTCGAGGATGTCCTCGGTGAGGATCGCGTAGTCCACCTCGCCTTCGAAAGCGGTGGTGGTCTCGATCCCCGCGAGGTCGAGGCGAGCCTGCAGTTCTGTCCACCGGTCGAGTGCGACGGTGCTGGAGGGGGTTCCGAGGAAAAGTACCCGTGCCGGTCGGTCCGAAAGTGATGATGTCGTCACAGGCTGCTCCAGGGTGCGAGTAGGTCAGGTGAAACCGAATTGCCACTCCCGGTGGGGAGTTACACCTTCACCTGCGAAATGTGGTGTTTCACACTGTGTACAGGACTCGTTCACCCTCCGCTACCCGGGCAACTATCAGGAAACACGAATGTGACAGAAGTGGTTACGATTCCGCCCAGGTGTTTGGGACTTTCGTCCCGAAATTCTGGTCCAACCACGCGAAAGCGACCAATCCTCCCGAAGCGCCGGGGCCGGAGTCGGCTACGACCTATGGGGAGGCCCGAGCACGACCGCGCCGGGACCGATCCCGAGCGGTAACGCAGCAAGAACCTCGATCACCGACCACGCCGTGATCGCAGACGTGCGACCGCTCGATGCCGAGTCGATCGCGTTCTCGAACGTCAGCTCGTACCGGCCGAGCGGCGACTCCCACTCGACGACGTGGCGCGTGTTTGCAGCGGCGGGGTCGGCAACGACCACCACCTCTACCCGGTCGAGCCCGAGCGTCGCGAGGGCGAGAGCCACCGACGAGTTCGAGGTTCGCGGAAAGGCCAGGGCGGCTTCTCGCGCCGATCCTCGGAAAACGGTGCGTTCTGCGTCCGGACGTTCTTCGATGCCGAGCGCACTCGGTCGTTTGATCGTGGTGTGGGTGAGGCGTGCATCGCGGCTTCCTGCACGTGTCGCTGCGGCCAGAACATCGAAGCCGCCGATAGCGCCCGTCGGGAGCAGTACACGTCCTGGTCCGGAGCCGAACGGTTCCACATCGAAGCCGCGCTCGGCGAAGACGCCGCACGAACAGACAATGATGTCCTTACCGCGTTTCACCACCTCGGGTATCAGGGCTCGAGCGGCGTCGACCGTGGCAGCTTCCACCACGATGTCGGCGACGTCGAATGCGGCGGAGGCCTCCTCAGGGCTGCTTCGTGAGTCCAACATGGCCGCGAGGCTCACATGCGGCACCACGTCGTCGCGCAGGGCGTCGATCACCGTCTGTCCGATCGCGCCGGTCCCGACAACGCACACTGCTATCGGACGATGTTCGATTTCTTCGGGTGCCAGTTGCCTCACGTCCTCCGCGGCATGCCGCCGCTCGTTTCCACGAAATACGGGCTCATGGTACCGAGAGAAGGAATCGGCGATGTCTGATTCGCGACGTCGTCGTATCGCTCGTATTCCCTTTCACGGATCGGAATGTGTTGCTATGAGGGCAACTACGGCGTCAGCGCACTACCGACAGCGGCAAGTCTGCTCATGCTGCCAAGAGCATCGTCTCCCGGGGCGGAGTGGCAATCCTGTGCGACGTCACTTGGCGGCATGGGCATCGCACTGCACGTCCGAATTCGTCGTCGGGCAACCAGCCGTACTCGTCGCACCGACCGCATCGTGGCGGGAGTTTCGGGCGGGGTGGTTGCAGCGACTGCCAGAGCGGAATCCATGCAGCTGCGGAGCGAGCCGGGTCCCATGGTCGATGACGTTCGAGCGCGGCGCGGACGAGAGCATCCACGCCGTGAGTGTCGATCGATTGCTCGACGAGGGTGCGCTTCGCTGGTGTCAGGGTGTCGAACCGTGCAGACAGGCCGGCCCGGCGGCACGCCGTGGCCAATCGGTCGATGGGAAATGGCTGCTGCTCACAAGTTGCATCGCGGGTGAGATTTGTCGGGTGGGGAAGTGCAGCAGGTTCATTTCTTGGTTCAAGAACGGTTCGGGCGACCGGGGTGTCACCCCGCTCGGTCGTTCCTGTCACCCCGCGGCGCTCCGTCTTGTCACCTCGTTCAGAGCTGCGGGGTGACGACGTGTCACCCCGCTTCATCGACAGGTTGTACAGGACGGGGCGGCGGTCTTCGCGAGGAATTGTCGCCGCAATCCGCTCTTGATCGCCTTTGGAAATGAGGCCGAGAGCGGCGAGCGCTTTCAGGCAACGCTGCACCTGGCGTTCGCTGATGCGGGCGTACCCGGCGAGCTTTCGCACGGACGGATACGCATCCGCGCCATGTCGGGACGCATGATTGGCCAGGCCGAGCAGCACGACTGTCAGCGCTGGTGCCGAGGGCATGCCGGGTGGCGTGGGGGACGGAATTTCGGCGCGTTCGAGCGCCCAGGTGATCGCTTCGATGCTCACGATGTCACCTGCCCGTGGGTATGCTGACGCATGTTCGACTCCTTATCAGTCGGACATCCGGCCCGTCGCGATGCCAGTCGCGGCGGGCCATCTGTTTTGAGTTGTTCGCACGCACGTTCGGGTGTGGTTGATCATCTTGGCATCGGGACCAACGGGCGTCAACGGTCTCCGCTATGGACGACGCGTCTCAGGAAGGCGCACATTGTCCCCCGTTCGGATGAAAAACATGAGTGATTCAAGAAAGTGACGTAACGGAAGAGTCGGACGCCGCGAAGATGCAGTGTCAGTGCATCTCCGATTGGGGTTCCATGAGTGAGCGTCCATTAGTCGACCATACGGCCGACACGATCCAGTTCCAGCGCGTCGATGACCGTACGTTACGTCGCCAGGCCCGTGCGTCTGTCGGGCTCGGGGTCGACGGTGACGACCGGTTGCGATCGTCGACCGGTCACCCAACTACGAAGCGGGTTGTGTTCAAGGAGAGGAATGGCCCAAACTTGTGGCTCATTACCGCGATCGTGGCGTTGATGGCGGCAGTTGCGTTGTTTGCCGCAGGCGTGGCCGTGAATCAAGCCCGTGATTCGACACCGACGTATCAATCGGTCTATGTCCCGGAAAACGTACTGGGCGGATCGCAGAAGTAGCTGCACCGACGCGAAACGCAGTGAGACCCGCTGGCAGAGGGGAGGAGCCAGCGGGCCTCAGGTGCAGCCGATTCCCGGGGAGGGAAACGGCGTGTTGCGGGGAGGCAACACACTTGAGAGTTTAACCAGAATCGGTGCCATGCGGCGCATCGAAGTGGGGACTTAAGTCCCCACCGATGGGACTGCACCTTGTTCAGTCGGCGCCGGAGGTATCGAGATTCAGCCGCTCTTGAAGCCACTTCCGGAGTCCATCGCCGTACTCCTCGCTGTCGAGTGCTGCATCGACGGCTGCGCGGAGGTAACCACCCGGGTTCCCTAGATCGTGGCGGGTGCCTCGATGTACGACGACGTGGACTGGGTGACCTTCTTCGATCAGCAGCGCAATCGCGTCGGTCAGTTGGAGTTCTCCCCCTGCGCCCGGCTCGATCCGACGTAGGGCATCAAAAATCTCGCGGTCCAGCAGATAGCGGCCGGCGGCGGCAAGTGTGGACGGAGCGTCGGCCAGAGCCGGCTTCTCGACCATGCCGCGAACGCGCAGAACATCCGGATTCGCGACGTTGGGTACTTCCTCGACCTCGAACACGCCGTATGAGCTCACCTGGCTCTTCGGAACGTCGATGGCGCACAGCACGCTTCCTCCGCGCTTGGCGCGGACGCGAGCCATCGTTTCCAGGATGCCGCTCGGTTGCACGAGATCGTCCGGGAGAAGAACGGCGATCGCGTCTTCGTCCGGCTCCAGAGCGGCTTCTGCGCAACCGACAGCATGGCCCAGGCCGAGTGGCTTCTCTTGGACAACCGATTCGACCGTGAGCAGGTTGGGCGCGCGCCGTACCTTCTCGAGCAACTTGAGCTTGCCCTTCGCTTCGAGGTGCTCCTCGAGGTCGAAGTCATCGACGAAATGCGCGACGACTCCGTCCTTTCCGGGGGCTGTCACAATAAGAAGCCGTTGAGCTCCCGAATGGGCAGCTTCCGTCGCGACGAGTTCGATGCCCGGCGTGTCGACCACCGGCAACAGCTCCTTCGGCACAGTCTTTGTGGCCGGCAGGAATCTGGTGCCCATTCCTGCCGCCGGTACCACTGCTGTGCGGAAAGCTTTGCGCACTCCTACTTCTTGCATGGTTCTACCCTCGCCTCCCCTGTCGAGCGCATGACCGCGCCGGAATACCCGCGAATGCACGGTCAAAACGTTGAGCAATGGTGAGATACATCTCACCTTCAAGATTCCGACCGTCAATCCCGCATCACGTGGGGGTCGGTAAGCGCAGTCTAGGGGCCGCCCTGCGGGTTCGCGAATCGGTGAGTGCGCCGAAAGTGCAAGATAGCAGGGAGGATTGCCTTCGCCGGGACCTGTAAACGCGGATCGCGTCGCCAAATGTAACCGCGCGGCACACTCAAGAAGCAGGTTCCATCTGGACGACTGTTCAAGCTGCCAGATCTCGTAAGTAACGTTACAGTCTCAACGAGCGTTTTCGCATAGGAGCGACACGCATACAACTGGAAGAACTGCGCCCGGCTGGGCACGCAACGGGCAGGTCACGCGACCGGGGAGGGTACGCGGATCGGGTCCGGCGTTGCTTGTTCGTGCGAGCAGTAGGTGTCTCGGGGAGGAGACAACGATGTGGGTGGTTGGGCTATGACCGCCGTCGGGGAGGCGAGTCACGGCGTACCCGATGCCCTCGCGGGGGACTACGCCAATTCCATTCGTGGACAGCGTCAACCGCCGGGTTCGGCGAACCGTAGAAACTGGCAGCAGTCCTACATCAGCCGATTGATCTGGTCCGACGTAATTGTCGTTGTGCTGGCCGTCGTTGTGGCACACACCGTCCGATTCGGGCAGGGCGACCTATCGACGACGGAGCCGGTTTCCGAACTCAGCTATGCCCTCATCTCGGTGGGGCTTGCCGGTCTCTGGTTGATTACTCTCGCGCTGTTCCGCACGCGGTCACGGCGTGTCATCGGCACAGGTCATAGCGAATATCAACGTGTCGTATCGAGTACAGCTCGACTATTCGGGTTCCTCGCGATCATCGCACTCGTATTCCGCCTGGAATTGACACGTGGATACTTGGCGCTCGCACTGCCAGTCGGTCTCGGTGGTTTGCTGCTGTCGCGGTGGGTGTGGCGGAAGGTGATCGCGCGCAAGCGTGCTCGCGGTGAGTTCCGTACCTCGGTGCTGGTCGTCGGAGGGGCGCGGGCGGTGCGGCACATGACCCGAACATTCTCCCGTAAGGACGGGGAGGGCTACCGCGTCGTCGGTGTCTGCGTGCCCCGGTACTCGGGGGCCCCCGGCGACGTCATCGACGTCGACGGCCGGAAGATCACCGTCTACGGCGACGAGCATTCGGTGGTCGACGCATTGAAGTTGTCGGGGGCGGACACGGTGGTGGTCACCGCGACGGAGACTTTGGGCAGCGAGGGTCTGCACGATCTGGTCTGGCAGCTCGAACCGCTCGAGACGGATCTGGTGGTCGCGACGGGCGTGGTCGATGTGGCGGGTCCGCGGATCGAGATGCGTCCGGTGGTCGGTCTGCCGCTGATCCATGTGGAAAAGCCCAGCTATCACGGGGCGAAGCGGTCGGGGAAGCGGATCTTCGATCTGGTCTTCGCCGGCGCGGCGCTGGTGGCGTTGGCTCCGGTGTTCGTGGTGGTCGCCCTGCTCATCAAGCTCAAGGACCGGGGTCCGGTCTTCTACAAGGCCGAGCGGATCGGTCTCGACGGTAAGCCGTTCGGGATGGTCAAGTTCCGGTCGATCGTCACCAACGCCGACAAGATGGTCGACACCCTGTTGGCGCAGAACGAGGGTGCCGGTCCGTTGTTCAAGATGAAGGACGACCCGCGCGTGACCCGTATCGGCAAGGTGATGCTTCGGTTCAGCATCGACGAGTTGCCGCAGTTCCTCAACGTTATTCGCGGGGAGATGAGTGTGGTGGGTCCGCGTCCGCCGTTGCGGCGTGAGGTGGAGGCCTACGACGGTCGGGTCAAGCGCCGCCTGTTGGTGCGTCCCGGTGTCACCGGCCTCTGGCAGGTCAGCGGTCGCTCGGATCTGTCGTGGGATGAGTCGGTGCGCCTGGATCTGTCGTATGTGGAGAATTGGTCGATGGTGTCCGATGTGCTGATCATCGGTAAGACCGTCAAGGCGGTCCTCGCCAGCGACGGCGCCTACTGAGCAAGCGCGAAGAGAATGGCCTCGGAGTTCGACTCCGGGGCCGTTCTCGTATGGGACTAGCCGAACCGCCATGAGTCCACGAATATGCCGATACCGTGGGACGAAACAGTCCGGAGGTAGCCGCATGTGCACAGCCGCCAACTACACCGCCAAGGACCACTATTTCGGCCGGAATCTCGACCTCGAATACTCCTACCGGGAAGCGGTGACGGTCACGCCGCGGAACTTCCCGTTCGAGTTCCGTAAGGTGCCGCCACTGAAGACGCATCACGCCATGATCGGCATGGCGACGGTAGCCGATGGTTATCCGCTCTACTACGACGCGACCAACGAGAAGGGCTTGAGCATGGCGGGGCTGAATTTCCCCGACAATGCCGACTACAAGCCCGTTTCGGAGGACGGGACGAATGTCGCGTCGTTCGAGTTCATTCCCTGGGTGCTCGGGCAGTTCGAGACCGTCGCGCAGGTGCGGGACGCGCTTGCGGACGTGCGCATCGTCGACATTGCGTTCAGTGAGGAGTTCCCGCCGTCCCCGCTGCACTGGATCATTTCCGACCGGGACGAGTCCATTACCGTCGAATCCGTCGCCGAGGGCTTGAAGGTCCACGACAACCCGATCCAGGTCCTCACGAACAATCCGACCTTCGACATCCAGTTGTTCAACATCAACAACTACATGAGTCTGTCGGTCGATCCACCCGAGCCGCGCTTCTCGAAGGAGATCCCCTTCGATACCTACAGTCGCGGCCTCGGTGCTGTGGGGTTGCCGGGAGACCTGTCGTCGATGTCGCGCTTCGTCAAGGCCGCCTTCACCAAGGTGAATTCGGTGTCGGGCGACTCGGAGTCCGAGGCGATCAGCCAGTTCTTCCACATCCTCGGTTCTGTGGAACAGCAGCGGGGATGTGTTCGGCTCGACGACAAGTACGAGATCACCATCTACTCGTCGTGCTGTAACACCCACAGGGGCATCTACTACTACCGCACCTACGAGAACAGTCAGATCACCGGTGTGGACATGCACAAAGAGGATCTCGACGGGAGCGAACTGGCGTCGTATCCGCTGGTGAAGAGCCAGCAGGTCCTCATGCAGAACTGACCGCAGCTCGATCGGAACGGCCTCGGGGTTTCGACTCCGGGGCCGTTCTCGATCTCCGACACCCAACCGTGATTTGACTTTCCGCTGTGATGACCCGCACAGTATGTACGCACAGCGTTCACTGTGTACGCAGTGCGTACAGAATCTCTCGTTCCCTCGGAAGGAACCTTCGGTGTCACGACGCTCATTCGAATTCGGCCGGATCCGCACGGCGGCAGTAGTGGTGTCGGGTGTTCTCGCGCTCGCACTCACGGGCTGCAGCTCCGGTGAATCTGCAGCTCAGGAGACACCCGCAGCCCAGGAAACGACGGCGTCGGATGGTTCGCCCACGGACTCCGCTCACCCGGCCTCCGAAGCTCCCGCCGAGGGGGAGATGCGCGTGACGCTGCTCGGCACGGGCAGCCCGGTGCCGAGCGCCGAGCGTTACGGCATGTCCACGCTGGTCCAGGCCAACGGCCTGAACCTCGTCTTCGATGCGGGGCGCGGAGCCACAGTCCGCCTGACGCAGGCCGGCGTTCCGGTCGGTCAGGTCGACGCCGTCTTCCTCACCCACTTCCATTCCGACCACATCAACGGTCTGTCCGACCTCTGGATGAGCAGCTACGTCCCGGCACTCGGTGGGCGCGAGGGCGCCTTCCAGCTCTACGGACCCGTCGGCGTCCGGAACATCGGCGACGGAATGCAGAGCACCTACCGCAACGACATCGACGTGCGCGTCGCGGACAAGGAAGTCGATCCCGCGACCACGCCGATCGAATCGCACGAGTTCGCAGAAGACGGCGTCGTCTTCGACCAGGACGGCGTCACCGTCACGATGTTCACCGTGGAGCACGATCCGGTCGGTGCGATCCAGCCGGCGGTCGGCTATCGCGTCGACTATGCGGGCAAGTCGGTGCTCATCAGCGGCGACACTGTTCCCACCGAGAACGTCCTGAAGTTCGGTGAAGGCGTCGACGTGCTGGTGCACGAGGTCGCCGACTTCGAGGATCCGTCGGCGCTCCCCAGCGTGTACGCGCATCACACGAACCCGCAGCAGGCAGGCGACATCTTCGAGCAGACCCAGCCGAAGATGGCCGTGTACAGCCACATCGTCAACGGCATCCCCGGCCGCGTCCCCGGCATCTCGGATGAGATGCTCGTCGAACGCACCCGCGAGAACTACGACGGCCCACTGACCGTCGGCACCGACCTGATGACCTTCCTCATCACCGACGACGAAGTGCGCGTCGACAACTGATCNCCCCGCCGGCACCATCGGCGGGGTTTCGCCGTGCGGTATCCGGGGTCATCTGGTCGATGTACCGCGTTTCCGACGAGGAGGACCCGACATGGCGGCCAGCGTCTCCGACCGTTTCGACATCGACGCCACACCCGAGCAGGTGATGCGCGCCCTCGAGGATGTCGAGCGCATCCCCGAGTGGTCGTCGGCCCACAAGAGCGTCGAGGTGCTCACCCGGGACGACGACGGCCGGCCGCTCCGGATCCGCATGACCCTGTCGCTGCTCGGCTTCTCCGACACCCAGACCATCGAGCATTCGTGGACGGAGAGTTCGACGTCGTGGACGCTCGTCGAGAGCGGGATGCAGCGCAGCCAGGACGGGGAGTACGCCCTCGAACAGATTGCGCGCGGCACCCGGGTGCACGTCACCATGTCGCTCGAACCGAAGGTTCCGGTTCCCGGCTTCGTGCTGAAGCGCGGGCAGAAGCATGCGGTCGAAGCGGTCCGGAAGGGGCTGACCGAGTTCGTCCTGTCCAATTACGCCTGACTCGCCGTCGGCAGTTCCAGAGTGAACCGGGCTCCGCAGCCCGGTCCCTCACTGTGCGCGTGGATGCGACCGGCGTGGGCTTCGACGAGTGCCCGCGCGATCGTCAGGCCGATGCCGCTGCCGCCGTGATTCCGGTCGCGGGCGGTGTCCGCGCGGTAGAACCGGTCGAAGAGGTGGTCGAGGTGATCGGGCGCGATGCCGGCGCCCGTGTCGGTCACGGTGATCTCCGTTCGGCCGCGGCCCAGGATGCGAGTGGCGACGGTGACGTTTCCTCCTGCCGGTGTGTGCCGTAGGGCGTTGTCCAGCAGGTTCGCCAGCACCTGTCCGAGCCGGTCGGGATCGACCGTCACCGGCGCAGATTCGACGACCTCGGCCTGCAACGTCACGCCTTTGCCGTCGTACTGCTCGCGCACCGCGTCGACCGCCGTGGCGACGAGGGTGCTGGTGGTAGTGGGCACCCGATGGATGCGGGTGAGGTGCTCTTCCGCCCGGGAGACCGCGGTGATGTCCTGTGCCAGGCGGTTCAGCCGGTGGGTGGCGGCTCGCAGAATCTGCCGGGTGTCGTCGTCGAGAGTGCGGACGCCGTCCTCGAGTGCTTCCAGATAGGAATCGAGTGTGGCGATGGGTGTGCGCATTTCGTGCCCGAGGTCGGCGAGCATTCTGCGCCTTGTGATTTCGGTGGCTTCGAGGCGTCGTGCCAGCTCGTTGAAGCTGGTTGCCAGTTCGTCGAATTCATGGCCGAGGTCGGGGCTGGGGACGCGGGTGTCGTAGCGACCTCCGGCGATCTGCGCGGTGGAGGTGGTCACCGTGTCGAGCGAACGCTGGATCCGTCGCGCGATGTACCAACTGACCGCCGAGGCCAACAGCACTGCGATCGCGACCGCCAGACCCCACGCGAGGACGATGGCCCAGGTGAAGGCTTCTTCGACGTGGGCGGCCTGGCTCGAATCGTGATCGATGCCCGCTTGTCCGAGATGGTCGTGGAAGATCCCGGGGGCGAGAGCGGACGCGACGAGCCATGCGCTGACGGCACATCCGACGACGACGGCGACGAGCGCGAGGAACAGGCGGGTGCCGAAACTCGTCGTGCTGGGGGAGTGGGACGTCATCGTCCTGTTCCCATCCGGTAGCCGACGCCGCGGACGGTGCGCACGAAACGTCCCTGGTTCGCGTCGTCGCCGAGTTTGCGGCGCAGATGCCCGATGTGCACATCCACGAGGTGGTCGTCACCGACCCAATTCTGCCCCCAGACGGCCGCGATGAGCTGAGCACGGGTGAACACGACTCCCGGGTCCTGCGCCAGGGCAGCGAGGACGTCGAACTCGGTGCGGGTGAGTGCGACCGGCGTGCCGCGCACGGCGACCTCCCGTCCGTCGACGTCGAGGGACAGCTCCCCGAACGTCCGCGCCTCCCGCCTCGCGGACGCTACGACCCGCGCGGTGGTCCGGGGACGACGCAGCATCGCTTGGATGCGGGCCATGAGTTCGCGCGGGCTGAACGGCTTCGTCAGGTAGTCGTCTGCCCCGACGGACAGACCGATCAGGGTGTCGACTTCCTCGGTGCGCGCGGTGAGCATCACGACGTACGCGTCGGAGAAGGTTCGCAGCTGCCGGCACACCTCGATACCGTCGAGTCCGGGTAGGCCGAGGTCGAGCACCAGGATGTCGGGGTCGACCTGCCGCGCGAGGGTCACGGCCTCGGATCCGTCGCCGGTGATCGTCACGTCGAAGCCGTCGCGTTCGAGATACGAACCCACGAGCTTCGCCAACGACCCCTCGTCCTCGACGACCATGGCTCGCATCCGGGCGGTCGAGCTCGGGACGGGTGCGGATCCGCCGGAAGGTCCCGTCACACGGGCAGAAGAAGGCATGGGATCCATCATCGTCACCCGCAGAGGTGCTGACGATGCGCCCGCAGATCTTGAGCAAATCTTCATGCGATCTCCATCGGATCCCGGGAGTACACCCGCGAGGGTGGACATCATGAACAAGAAGACTCTGGCTGCCGGTGCGATCGCGCTGGCGGTGACGTTCGCAGCGTCGGCGTGCAGTGATTCCGGTGGCGACGAAGCAACCACGGCGACCGCCACTTCGGCCCCGACATCCGCCGAGGCGAACTCCGCGCGGTTCGACCAGGACGATGTGATGTTCTCGCGCATGATGATCCCGCACCATGCGCAGGCCATCGAGATGAGCGACATGCTGCTGGCAAAGGACGGCATCCCGGAGCCGGTGAGGGCGCTGGCCGAGCAGATCAAGGCAGAGCAACAACCCGAAATCGAGCAGTTCGAGGCATGGCTCCAGGAATGGGGCATGCCCATGCGCGGTGACGACGCTCCTGGAATGAACGGCCACATGTCCGGCATGCCATCTGTCTCGGACATGCCGGGTATGGACGACATGCCGCACATGGACGGGATGATGAGCGAGCAGGACATGCAGGCACTGTCCGACGCGCAGGGCGTCGACGCGGCCCGCCTGTTCCTGGAGCAGATGATCGTCCACCATGAGGGAGCGATCGAGATGGCGCAGGACGAGATCGAGGACGGGCAGTACCCCGAGACCGTCGAGCTGGCCCGCACCATCGCCGACACCCAGCAGAAGGAAATCGACACGATGCGTCAGTTGTTGACCACTCTGTAGCCGATCCGCGTCGCGGGTTCGTCCCGCCGGCCGAGTCAGGAGCTGTCGATGTCCCAGCAGGTGCACGAACACACCCACGAGCACGCCGGTCACGATCGTCACGCGGGGCACGGCGCCCACGGCGAGATGTTCCGGCGACGGTTCTGGGTCAGCCTGATCCTGTCGGTGCCGGTCGTGGTCTTCAGCCACATGGTCGCCGAGCTCTTCGGCTACCACCTCCCGGATGTTCCGGGCGTCGAGTGGATCCCACCGGTGCTGGGCACCGTCATCTTCTTCTACGGCGGCGTGCCGTTCCTGACCGGCGGCTGGGCCGAACTGCGTTCCCGCCGACCGGGGATGATGCTGCTCATCGCCATGGCGATCACGGTGGCCTTCGTCGCGTCGTGGGCCACGACTCTCGAGGTCGGCGGTTTCGACCTGGACTTCTGGTGGGAACTGGCGCTGCTGATCGTCATCATGCTGCTCGGTCACTGGCTCGAGATGCGGGCGCTGGGTTCGGCCTCCGGAGCACTCGAAGCACTGGCCGCGATGTTGCCGGACACCGCAGAGAAGGTCACCGACGATGGTGTCGTCGAGGTGCCGTTGCACGAAGTGTCCCTCGACGATGTGGTGCTCGTGCGTGCCGGAGCGCGCGTGCCCGCCGACGGCACCGTCATCGACGGGACCGCCGAGGTCGACGAGTCGATGGTCACCGGTGAATCCAAGACCGTCACCCGCGACGTCGGCGACACGGTGGTCGCGGGCACCGTCGCCACCGACAGCGCGCTCCGGGTGCGGATCACGGCGGTGGGAGAGGACACCGCGTTGGCCGGCATCCAGCGCATGGTCGCCGATGCCCAGGCGTCCTCGTCCCGCGCGCAAGCGCTGGCGGATCGCGCCGCGGCCTTCCTCTTCTACTTCGCCGCGATCGCGGGTGCTCTCACCTTTGTCGTGTGGACGTTGCTCGGCAATCTCGACGAAGCGGTGGTGCGTACCGTGACCGTCTTGGTCATCGCCTGTCCCCATGCGCTGGGTCTGGCGATCCCGCTGGTGATCGCGATCTCGACCGAGCGCGCAGCGCGCGCGGGTGTGCTCGTCAAGGATCGGCTGGCACTCGAACGCATGCGCACCGTCGACGCAGTGCTGTTCGACAAGACCGGCACCCTCACGCAGGGCAAGCATCAGGTCACCGGTGTCGTCGCGACGGCGGGAATCGACGAGGAACACCTACTCGCCCTGGCAGCTGCGGTCGAAGCCGACAGTGAGCACCCGGTCGCGCGAGCCATCGTCGCCGCCGCCGATGCCCGCGTCCCGTCGGCCGAGCGGATGGCGGTGACGGACTTCCGCTCGTTGCCCGGCCGCGGCGTGCGCGGACTGGTCGACGGTGTGGAGGTGACGATCGGCGGACCGTCCATGCTGTCGTCCCTGCAGTTGTCGGTGCCCGACGACGTCGCCGCAGTCACCGACGGGTGGGTGCGACGTGGTGCATCGGTGCTGCACGTTGCCTCCGACGGTCGGGTGCTCGGAGCCGTGGCGCTCGAGGACACCGTGCGCGACGAATCGCGGCAGGCCGTCGACGCCCTGCACGCGCGGGGCGTGAAGGTCGCGATGATCACCGGTGATGCCCAGCAGGTGGCCGACGCCGTGGCCGCCGATCTCGGCATCGACGAAGTGTTCGCGGAAGTGCTCCCGGAACACAAGGACGCGAAGGTCGCCGAATTGCAGAAGCGCGGGCACACCGTCGCAATGGTCGGCGACGGGGTCAACGACGCGCCTGCCCTCGCGCGAGCCGACGTCGGTATCGCGATCGGAGCGGGCACGGACGTCGCGATCGAGTCGGCCGGTGTCGTCCTCGCCGCGAACGATCCGCGAGCAGTGCTGTCGATCATCAAGCTCTCGCACGCGAGTTACCGCAAGATGTGGCAGAACCTGCTGTGGGCAACCGGATACAACGTCGTCGCCGTTCCGTTGGCGGCCGGTGTGCTGGCCTTCGCCGGTATCGCGATCTCGCCGGCCGTGGCCGCGGTGCTCATGTCGGCGTCGACGATCGTCGTCGCGCTCAACGCGCAGACGCTCAGGCGCCTCGATCTCGACCCCGGGCACGCTACCGACGGACGAGTTTCCCGATAACTTCTCTTTTGTTGACGCGCGCGAGCGACACTTCTGTGAGACGATCTCAATCGCATAACGTATCGGAGTCGCTACGGAGGACGCGGCATCGATATACGGGGTTGTCGACGTCCGAGTGCAGGGAGGTGCTCGAGCGTCGAAGCGTCTCGGGGAGGAGACACACTATGAGGGTTCTTCCGTCATGACCACAGTTCGTCACACGAACGACGATGCTGCACATGACCTTTCACTTATCGACACCAGTACCGGCGCTCCGGCCGGTACTCGGATGTCCACCAGGTGGAGCTGGCAGAAGTCCTACGTCAACACTCTGTTCGTCACCGACGCTCTGGTCGTCGTGCTTGCTATCGCGCTCGCGCATGTGATGCGGTTCGGGCAGGATTCGCTCGTCACCATGGACGGCGTCGGAACGCTGAGTTACACGCTGATCTCCGTTGCGTTCGGCGCGGCGTGGATCGCATTTCTTTCCCTGTTCCGTACCCGCTCCAGGCGGGTCATCGGCGCCGGATTCGAGGAGTACCAGCGCGTCGTCTCTGCGACGCTCAATCTCTTCGGTCTCGTTGCCATCGTGGCGCTCATCTTCCGGATGGAGCTCGCGCGCGGCTATCTCGCCATCGCTCTGCCCGCCGGCCTCGCGGGACTGCTGTTCTTCCGGTGGGTCTGGCGACGAGCTGTCGCACGTCGTCGCCGGAAGGGTGAATTCACGACGTCGGTGCTGGTGGTGGGTGGCGCCCGCGCAGTTCGCCACATGGCCGGCACATTCCAGCGCCGCAGCGGCGAGGGTTATCGCGTGGTGGGCGTGTGCGTGCCGCGGTATTCCGGTGTGCCGGGCGAGAGCATCGATGTGGACGGACGGCAGATCCCGATCCACGGCGACGAGAACACCGTCGTCGAAGCGTTGCGTGCTTCGGGTGCCGACACCGTCGCGGTGACCGCCACCGAGACCCTCGGCCACGAGGGCATCCGCGACCTGCTGTGGCAGCTCGAACCCGAGCGCGCCGATCTGGTGGTGGCGACGGGCGTCGTCGATGTCGCTGGCCCGCGCATCGAGATGCGCCCGGTTGCCGGGTTGCCGCTGATCCATGTGGAGAAGCCGAGTTATCACGGTGCGAAGCGCAGCGGGAAACGTCTGTTCGACCTCGCCTTCTCGCTCGCCGCGCTGCTGTGTCTGGCTCCGGTCTTCGCTGTCGTAGCGCTGCTCATCAAGCTCGAGGATGGCGGCCCGATCTTCTACAAGTCCGAGCGGATCGGTATCGACGGCACCCCGTTCGGAATGATCAAGTTCCGCTCGATGGTGCAGAACGCCGACAAGATGGTCGACAAGCTGCTCGATCAGAACGAGGGCGCCGGCCTGCTCTTCAAGATGAGAGAGGATCCGCGCGTGACTCGTGTCGGCCGGGTCCTGCGCCGGTTCAGCATCGACGAGCTGCCGCAGTTCATCAACGTCGTGCGCGGCGAGATGAGCGTGGTGGGTCCGCGCCCGCCGCTGCGTCGCGAGGTCGAGAGTTATGACGGGCGGGTCAAGCGTCGTCTGCTGGTGCGTCCCGGTGTGACGGGCCTCTGGCAGGTCAGTGGCCGTTCGGATCTGTCGTGGGACGAGTCGGTGCGTCTGGACCTGTCGTATGTGGAGAACTGGTCCATGGTCTCCGACGTGCTGATCATCATGAAGACCGTGAAGGCGGTCGTCGCCAGCGAAGGCGCGTACTGACTTTCGATCGAGCGATTCTCGCCCCAAGATCAACTTCACGGTAGTGTTTCAGGCTGTCGCCGTCCCCTGCATGGTGACATCGGACCCCGCCGGAAGGTTACTCGCATGGCCTTCCGGCGGGGTCTCTGCGTCTCCGGACTTTCCAGTGGGCGGGGCGCATCTCGATTGTCGAGGCGGGGTGAATTCACGGGTGAGTTCTTACTCACGGGTAACATTTTGGTCCGGCGAACCGTTGTTCGACATGTGAACTGGGTTTTTGTGCTGCTCGTCTCGTGGCTGGTGCTATCCGTCGCCGTCGCTGTGGTCTTCGGTCTGGTCGTTCGTGCCCGCGACGAACGTGAGCTCCCGCCGCCGCTCGACGAGGACGGTGAGGACGATATCCGTGACGTCGGATAGCCGCTCGCCTCGCAGATGACCGAGTTTGCGACGGGTCCGTGACGGGAAGCCGATTTGCGACGAGCTTTCACGCAACTCGGAAACCATCGATTCGCAGGACGGTACTCATGGCTGAGCAAGACGTGCACACTAATAAGACCGATCAACTGAAGTTCCAGGACCCGACTACTCGCTATCCGTCCATCTCGCCTCCGAAGCAGGACCAGCCCGAGCCGGGCCTCGACGCCGACATGGTGCCCAAGGCCGACATCGGCGAGTTCTCGTATCGAGGCACTGGCCGGCTCGAAGGACGTAAGGCACTGATCACCGGTGGTGACTCGGGCATCGGTGCCGCTACCGCCATCGCATTCGCGCGGGAGGGCGCCGACGTCGCGATCTCGTACCTGCCGGATGAGGAACCTGACGCAAAGAACGTCGCTCGCATCATCAGCGAGAGTGGTCGTAAGGCGATCACGCTTCCCGGTGATCTGACGGACGCCTCGTTCTGCTCCGACGTCGTCGACCAGGCGGTCGAGCAGCTCGGCGGCCTCGACATCCTGGTCAACAATGCCGGAAAGCAGATTGCGGTCGAAGGGCTGGATGATCTGCCCGACGATCAGCTCGAGCAGACTTTCCAGGTGAACATCCTCGCGATGTTCCGCACCACGCGCGCGGCGTTGAAGCATCTGCAGCCGGGTTCGACGATCATCAACACCACCTCGATCGTGGCGTACCAGCCGTCGCCGGCGTTGATCGACTACTCGTCGACCAAGGCTGCGATCAACAACTTCACGAAGAACATGGCGACCCAGCTGGCGGAGAAGGGCATCCGCGTGAACGCGGTTGCGCCCGGACCGATCTGGACGCCGTTGCAGCCGTCGGACGGTCAGCCGAAGGAAGAGCTGCCCGAGTTCGGGCAGAACACTCCGCTGGGACGTGCGGGGCAGCCGACCGAACTGGCACCCGCCTACGTGTTCTTGGCGTCACCTGAGTCCAGTTATGTAGTGGGCGCGACGATCCACGTCAACGGCGGGATGCCCTCGCCGTAGAACGAGCC
>NZ_JTIZ01000072.1:0-1571 GCF_000801125.1 Rhodococcus sp. Chr-9 | reverse complement strand
TAGACTATACTGCTAACTATGACTAACTATCAGTAGCTGGTATCTTATTATAGAGCAGTAGGGAATCGAACCCTACACCACGTTAGTACACCTTATTACTCTAACCAGCTGTCACTTAGTTATGCCTGTGACACTTTAATACACTAGGACTTTCGTTAGCTGATATAACCGTGCACCAGTTATCTGTATAGTTGTGCCATAGCTTAACACTTCGTCTATGGACTATACACCACTCATCAGGATAGCTGGACTCGAACCAACACTACATGTTCCCAAAACACGCATGCTACCATTAACACTATATCCTGTTACTATATGCCATAATACGCTCAATACCTAGAACTATAACTTATAACATATAATAAAATAAAGGAGAACACGAACAGTAGGAATCGAACCCACGTTTACAGGTTTGGAATCTGTAGCATTACCATTATACTATGTTCGCTAGATACAAAGGGCTGTTAGTTGCTAGTACTCATTTAATCAAACAGTATGCTTTACAGTTTGCACCCTATGCTTGGCTGTCAACTCTATGACATTTAAGTACCGTCAATCAGTACACCTATTCTTTTAATTCAAAACGTTTAATACTCCAGCCACTACCAATAAGATAGATGTAAATACACTTAGCATAATAGCTAGATAGTCATGGCGATAATACCACTCCTTAAAGTTGGTAACCGAACCTACACCATATAAAATGCCAAGAATAATCAAGGCAATATTAATTACAATCATTCATTCTCCTGACTTTCTACATAGAGTAAGATACAGAACGCGTCTGCCATGTCGTCGTTGATATCATTATCAGGTACTATGTTATAGCTCTTGAGTATCTCAATGCTTTGTACTTTTCGCAATGCACTCTTACCTTTAATTAGATGATACCCACACCATTTACTGTTTGGTACATCAACATAGCCAATGTTATGACGGTTACGCATGACACCCAAGAATGAACCGTTAGCTCTAATCAATGAGATGTTTCCCTTAGACTTGAACGTGATAATAGGTTCTTCAATATAAATAAAGTAGTCAAATAAATTGTAATGCTCAATAATTTCTGTTATACCGTCAGCAATAAGCTTGGCACGTTCCAAAGGATCTTTACTTTTACCACCTGCAATTGAACCGACTACATACTCATTTGTCAAAGGATTACGAAATGCGTAACCAGTATTAGAGGTGCTAAAGTCAATAGCTAAGGCTTTGCTCATAAATCAGAACTCAATTCAATATAAAGCTCTTTAGTAATTTCTCCAATATCAAATAAGTGCTTAACATAGTGTTCATATTCAATCGGAGTCAATACTTCTTTTTGTGCTAAAATATGCTCTTTATTCATTTCTTTATTCTCCCTTAAAAATTAAAGCTGTATCAAGATTAATCAAACCACATTCAACAGCGTTAAGTAAGAACTCGTTAAAGTCAACTTCTGACAATGTCTCTTGCTTAAATAGTAGCTGTTCCTCTGTCATTTGCTTTCCTCTCTCAACTTGATATATATATTATATCAAATGCACTTTTCAGGTTTGGTTTATCCTCTGTTATGTAAGCTATGATTGACT